>JAQSXQ010000088.1 GCA_029256565.1 Mycobacterium sp. | reverse complement strand
CTGGCTGCGACCGCTCGACGTCACCGACACGGCGCGGCTGCGTGCCGTCGTCGACGAGGCGTTCGACGCACATGCCCGCATCGACGTCGTCGTGGCCAACGCCGGCTACGGGGTCTTCGGCGCCGCCGAGGACCTCTCCGACGACGACGTGCACCGCATGATCGACACGAACCTGACCGGCTCGGTGCAGCTGGCGCGTGCCGTGGTGCCGCATCTGCGCGCCCAGGGCGGTGGTCTCCTGATGCAGATGTCGAGCATGGGCGCCCACATCGCCTTTCCGGGGTTCTCGATGTACCACGTGACCAAGTGGGGGATCGAGGGGTTCTACGAGGCGCTGGCCCAGGAGGTCGAACCGTTCGGCATCCGCACGACGCTCGTCGAACCGGGCGTCGTCCGGACGGGGTTCTTCGACGCCGCCACCAGAGTGCCGCTCAGCGAGCCCTACCGCGGCGGCCCAGCCGACACGCCGCCGACGTCGGTCGAGGAGATGGTCGACAGCCAGGAGAAGACCGTCGCCGCGATCATCCGTGCCGGCGACTCGGCGAACCCGCCGCGGCGGCTCGTCCTCGGGTCCGACGCCTGGCGCCTGGTCACCACGGCGCTGCGGGAACGACTCGACGACCTGTTGCCGCAGCGCGACGAAGCGGCGACCGCCGACATCGGTTAGCGACTCGTAAGGCGCGGTCGACGGTTGCCGTTACCGGCGGTCCCTACTGATCGGTAGGGTGGCGAGACATGTCTGCCGAGCGCGGTACCGCACCGCTGTCCTCATCGGTCCTCGGTGCCGCCATCATCGCGATCACCGGCATGCAATTGATGTCGACGCTCGACGGCACCATCGTGATCGTCGCGCTACCGCAGATGCAGGCCGACCTCGACATGTCGGATGCGGGCAAGAGCTGGGTCATCACCGCCTACGTGCTGGCGTTCGGTGGCCTGCTGTTGCTCGGCGGCCGGGTCGGCGATGCCATCGGCCACAAACGGGCGTTCCTCTCCGGCGTCGGCGTCTTCACCATCGCCTCGCTGGTCTGCGGGCTCGCGACCGACGAGTACACCCTGATCGTGGCCCGTGCGCTGCAGGGAGTCGGAGCGGCAGTGGCCGCGCCGACCGGGTTGGCGCTGATCGCGACGACGTACGCGGTCGGGCATGCCAGGAACCAGGCGATGGCGGTGTCGGCGGGCATGCAGGCCATCGGGTCCGTGATGGGCCTGGTGCTCGGCGGCCTGCTCACCGTCATCTCGTGGCGTCTGGCATTCCTCATCAACGTGCCGATCGGCATCGTGATCATCGTCGTGGCGGTCTACAAGATCGCCGAGACCAACCACGAACGGCTCAAGCTCGACGTCACCGGCGCACTGCTGGCGACGCTGGGTTGCGCGTCGGCGGTCCTGGTGTTCACCCAGGGCCCGCCACGCGGCTGGGTCGACCCGTGGGTGATCGGTGCGGCCGTCGCCGCCGTGGTCTTCTTCGTCTCGTTCTTCTTCGTCGAGCGCACCGCGGACAACCCGCTGGTGCCGTTCTCGGTGTTCAGTGACCGCAACCGGGTGGCGACGTTCACCGCGTGGTTCCTCGGCGGCGGCGTGCTGCTGACCGTGACGGTCATGGTGGGGCTACTGGCGCAGGACGTGCTCGGCTACTCCGCCCTGAAGGCAGGCATCTGCTTCCTGCCGTTTGCGGTCGCGGTCGGGGTCGGCAACGTCCTGGCCACCCGGCTGGCGCCCATGTACGCCCCACGCTGGCTGATCATCGGCGGCGGCCTGTTCGTGCTCGCCGCGATGCTCTACGGATCGACGCTGGACCGCACCATCCCGTACTTCCCCAACCTCTTCCTGCCGATCGTGATCGGCGGCTTCGGCATCGGGATCATCTCGGTGGTGCTGCCGCTCTGCGCGGTCGCGAAGGTGGGGCCCAGCGAGATCGGACCGGTGTCGGCGATCACGCTGATGGTGCAGAACCTCGGCGGACCGCTCGTCCTGGTCGCGATCATGGCCGTCCAGCAGTCGCGCACGCTGTACCTCGGCGGCACGACTGGCCCGGTGAAGAACATGACACCGCCCCAGCTCGACGCTCTCGGCGAGGGGTACACGTACTCCCTGCTCTGGGTTGCGGGCGTCTCGATCCTGGTGGGCGTCGCCGCGTTCTGGATCGGCTTCTCCGCCAAGGACATCGCGCGGGCGCAGCACACCAAGGAGGCAGTGGAGGCGGGCGAGCTGTGACGCACGCGGGAGACGCGGCACTGACCCGCGGGCAGGTCAGCGAGGCCGTCGACCCGCTCGGCTGGCGACTGATCCTCGGCGTGGTGACCACGCACGTGCTGGTTCCCTCACTCGACGACGCCGTCCGTGCCGTCACGATCGCGGTGTCCGCCGCGGGCACCGACGGCACCGGTCACCTCACCGCGGAGGTCACCTCCGGCCGGGCGGTACTGCGGCTGCAGGCCACCGCCCGCGGCGCCGTGACCGCGCTCGACCTCGCACTCGCGCGCCGGATCACCGAGGCGCTGGCCGCCGAGTCGCTCACCACCGTCGCGGGTGACGCCGTGCCACCGCAGACCATCGAGATCGCCATCGACGCGGTCGACATCGCGCGCGTGCGCCCGTTCTGGCAGGCCGTCACCGGCTACGTCGACGAACCGCACCCGTCGGACCTGCCGCCCGGCGCACTGCAGGATCCGCTCCGGCGCGGGCCGACGATCTGGTTCCAGCAGATGGACGAGCCCCGAACTCAGCGCAACCGGATCCACCTCGACGTCGACGTGCCGCCCGAACACGCCCAGGCCCGCATCGACGCCGCGCTCGCGGCAGGCGGCACGCTGCTCGACGCCGACGCGGCACCGTCGTTCTGGGTCCTCGGCGACCCCGAGGGCAACGAGGCGTGCATCTGCACGTGGCAGGGACGGGACTGACCGCAGGCATCGCTAAGGTTGTCGCCTGTGATCACCCGCATGTCGGAGCTGTTCCTCCGCACCCTTCGCGACGACCCGGCCGACGCCGAGGTGCCCAGCCACAAACTACTGATCCGCGCCGGCTACGTCCGCCCCGTGGGACCGGGTCTGTACTCGTGGCTGCCGCTGGGATTGCGGGTGCTGCGCAAGGTCGAGCAGGTGGTGCGCGAGGAGATGGCCGCGATCGGCGGCCAGGAGATCCTGCTACCGGCGCTGCTGCCGCGTGCGCCGTACGAGACCACGAACCGGTGGACCGAGTACGGCCCGAACCTGTTCCGGCTCAAGGATCGGCGTGGCAACGACTACCTGCTCGGCCCGACCCACGAGGAACTGTTCGCGCTGACGGTGAAGGGGGAGTACAGCTCCTACAAGGACTTCCCGCTGCGGCTGTACCAGATCCAAACCAAGTACCGCGACGAGGCGCGTCCCCGCGCGGGCATCCTGCGCGGGCGCGAGTTCGTGATGAAGGACTCGTACTCCTTCGACGTCGACGATGCCGGACTCAAGGACGCCTATGACGCGCACCGCGAGGCGTACCAACGAATCTTCGGCAGGCTCGACGTGCGCTACGTCATCGTCTCCGCGGTGTCGGGTGCGATGGGTGGCAGTGCGTCGGAGGAATTCCTCGCCGAGAGCGAGGTCGGTGAGGACACCTTCGTGCGCTGCCTGGAATCCGGGTACGCCGCGAACGTCGAAGCCGTCGTGACCCGCCCGCCTGCGTCGCAGCCGTTCGACGACCTGCCCGAGGCGGTGGTGCACGACACCGGTGACACGCCGACCATCGCGACGTTGGTCGAATGGGCCAACGGCGCCGACCTTCCGCAGTTCGCCGGGCGCGAGGTGACGGGCGCGGACACCCTCAAGAACGTGCTGCTGAAGACGCGCCTGCCGGGCGGCGAGTGGGAGTTGCTCGCGGTCGGCGTACCCGGCGACCGGGAGGTCGACGACAAGCGCCTCGGCGCGGCGCTCGACCCCGCCGAGTACGCGCTGCTCGACGACGCCGACTTCGCGAAGAACACATTCCTCGCGAAGGGGTACATCGGCCCGAAGGGCTTGCTGGCCAACGGTGTTCGCTACCTCGTCGACCCGCGCATCGTCGACGGCACGGCCTGGATCACCGGTGCCGACGCCAAGGGCAAGCACGTCGTGGGCCTGGTAGCGGGGCGCGACTTCGTCCCCGACGGCACCATCGAGGCCGCCGAGGTCCGCGACGGCGATCCGTCGCCGGACGGCATGGGCCCGTTGGTGTCGGCGCGCGGCATCGAGATCGGTCACATCTTCCAGCTCGGCCGCAAGTACACCGACGCCTTCTCGGCCGACGTGCTCGGCGAGAACGGCAAGCCGGTGCGGCTGACGATGGGCTCCTACGGCATCGGGATATCCCGCATGGTCGCGGTGATCGCCGAACAGCAGCACGACGAACTCGGGTTGCGCTGGCCCAGCGCCGTCGCACCGTTCGCCGCGCACGTCGTGATCGCCAACAAGGACGAAGACGCCCGCGTCGGCGCGACGGGCATCGCCAACGACCTCGACCGGATGGGCATCGAGGTGCTCCTCGACGACCGAAAGTCCTCGCCGGGCATCAAGTTCAAGGACGCCGAACTCCTCGGCGTGCCGTGGATCGTGGTGGTGGGCCGGGGCTGGGCAGACGGCAAGGTCGAGCTGCGCAACCGATTCACCGGCGCGACGACGGAGATCCCCGTCGACACCGCGGCGAGCGAGATCTTCGCGGCACTCACCAGCTGACGGACGACGCCGTCACTCGCTGCCGCCGGGGAACGCGACGGTGGTGGGTGACGTGCCGAGCACTGCCCGCCACCTGGCGGCGGTGACGGCGGCCTCGGTCAGGGCCGTGACGGCCAGCGTCCGGTCCTCGGTCGTCGTCGCCTGCTCGAGGACGGCGCGCCACGCGACGGCGCTGTCCTCTTCCATCCGCACGGCCAGCGTCGCGGCGTCGTCGGGATCGTCGACGTCGATGGGGATCTGGTAGCCGGCGGCGGGCAGCGGTGCGGCCGCGCCGCGGCCGGTGAGTCGGGCGATGCCGTCCTCGCGTTGTTCGCGATGGGTTCGCATGGCCGCCGAGACGAGGTCGTTGACGTCCGGTGTGGAGTGCGCCGAGACCAGGCCGTAGCCGTAGATCACGCCGTGTTCGGTCGCGATCGCGTCGAACAGCGCCCCGTCGGGTCCCTCGGGCCGTGCCGGATCGGGTGTGCGGCTGGCGCTGGTGATGGGCGACGGCGTGGTGGTCGTCGTGGTCGGGGGTGCCATCGGCGATGTGGTGGTGGGGGTGGTGGTTGGTGTGGTGGACGGTGTCGGTGACGTCATGACGCGACTCCTGCCAGCGCGACGCTGAATGCCGCCGTGCACGACGCGGCGACCGACCCCAGCAGGCCCGCGGCGTAGCCGGATTCTTCGGCGGCCGCCTTGGCGGCGCCGTCCGCCGACTGCCGTAGGGCGTCGACGACCGCGCCCGGCGTGGGCGGCGCCGGCGGTTGGCTCGGCGCCGAGGTGGACGCCGAACTCGACGAGGTGGAGCTGGTGGGCGTCGCGCCGGTGATGCGGGTGATCTCCTCGGCAAGCGCCTCGGCGTGCGCCGACCGCTCCGCGGCGACGGCGGTCAGGGCGGACGCGACCGGCGGCGGCGCCGACGAGGCCGCGCCGGTAGCCAGTTGGCTGTCGGATCGCGCCCGTTCCAGCTGTGCGGTCAGGGCGGAGACGTCGGGCGGCGGGGACTTCGATCCGCAGGCCACCGACGTCGCGCCCAGCGCCGCCAGCGCCGCCGATCCGATCAGCAGGCGCCGCCTGCTGAGGTGGGGGAGGGCGCTCGGCACACCGACATCCTGCCATCCCGCCGTCGGGCATCTCGCCGGCCAGCCCGGCCCGCCTGCCTGCGGTTTGCCAATCGGCCCGCCCTGGCTGGCGTATCGTTGATACTCGATCCCGGGTGCCGCCCACCTGGGAACATGTCCGCACAACTCAAGACGAGGAGCTCGCCGTGGCATCGGATGCCCCGCTACGGTCCGCCCGCCTGCCCACGCCGGCCGAGGTGACCGAGCTGCTCACGGAGGAGTTCGCGCGCCGCGGATGCGTGATCGAGGACGTGGAGGTGCAGGCGTCCTCGCGTCCCCCGCGGATCGCCGTGATCGCCGACGGTGACGACGCCACCGAGGGGCACCTGGACCTCGATCTCGTCGCCGAACTCGGCCGGATCGCGTCCGAACTCATGGACCAGCTCGACGAGCCGACCGGTGGCGGACCGCCGTACGTCCTGGAGGTGACGTCGCGCGGGGTCGATCGGCCGCTGACCGAGCCCCGCCACTACCGACGCGCGCAGGGACGCAAGGTCGAGTTGACCCTGACCGACGGGTCGCGCATCGAGGGCCGACTGGGCCCGCTGGCGGACGACGCCGTGGCGGTGGTGGTCGCCGACGGTGCCCGCGGCAAGTACGCCGTGCGCAATCTGCCCCTGACCGAGATTTCCAACGCCGTTGTCCAGGTCGAGTTCTCGCCGCCGAATCGGCGCGAACTCGAGTTGGCAGGCCTGTCCGGAGAGGAGCCGGCCGGATGAACATCGACATGGCCGCACTACACGCCATCGAGGTCGACCGCGGAATCGCGGTCGACGAATTGCTCGAGACGATCAAGACGGCGCTGCTGACCGCCTATCGGCACACCGAGGGCCACCAGGCCGAGGCCAGGATCGACATCGATCGCAAGTCGGGTTCGGTGCGCGTGATGGCCCGCGAGAACGACGCCGACGGCAACCTGATCCAGGAGTGGGACGACACTCCCGAGGGCTTCGGTCGCGTCGCCGCGACGACCGCGCGCCAGGTGATGCTGCAGCGGTTCCGCGATGCGGAGAACGAGCGGATCTACGGCGAGTTCTCGGCCCGTGAGGGCGACATCGTGGCAGGCGTCGTGCAGCGCGACGCCAGGGAGAACGCCCGAGGCAACATCGTCGTGCGACTGGGTACCGAGGCCAAGGGCTCCGAGGGCATGATCCGCCCGGCCGAGCAGGTGCCCGGTGAGCGCTACGAACACGGCGATCG
>JAQSXQ010000087.1 GCA_029256565.1 Mycobacterium sp. | reverse complement strand
CCCAACGCCAACCTCTTCACGGACTTCATGTCCACCTTCGCGACGAGGTACAAGGGCACGGTCTCGGCGTACGAGATCTGGAACGAGCCCAACTACTTCCAGTTCCTCAACCCGATCGACCCGGTTGCCTATGCCAACCTCCTCAAGGCGGTCTATCCCGTTCTCAAGGCGATCGATCCGACGGCAACCGTGGTCGCCGGCGCAGTGGGCGCGACGCAGACGTTCCCCGGATTCACGATGAGCCCGGTCGAGTTCGTGCAGAAGATGCTCGCCGCGGGTGCCGCCGACTTCTTCGATGCTCTCTCGGTGCATCCCTACGGCGACCAGATCAAGTACTCCGGTACGTGCCCGAGCTGCCCGGCGACGGTGTTGACCCCTCGCCAGCAGGTCGAGGCGATCATGGCGCTCGTCACCGGCAAGAAGGTGTGGATCACCGAGTACGGCGTGGCGACGGGGCCGGCCGGGGTGAGTGAAGCGCAGCAGGCCGCGTGGATCAAGGACCTGCTCGACCACTGGCAGACCTACGACCCCGACGTCGTTGGTCCCGTGTTCCTGCACACCGTCCGCGACTTCCTCGTCAACCCGCAGAATCCGGCCGATCTCGAGAACTTCTTCGGGCTGTGGGACATCCTCGGAAATCCGAAGGACGCGGCCCAGATGCTGAAGGATTGGATCGCCGCTCATCCCCCCGGCACGACCACGCCGCCGCCCGGAACGGGAACGCCGGCCAACCCGCTGGCGCAGTTCTTCGCCGCCATGCAGCAGATCGCGAAGTCGTTCCAATCGGCGATCGGGAACCTGTTCAACCCGGGCGGGTTCATCCAAGGGTTCGTCAACGCGATCTCCAACCTGTTCGGCTTCCTGCGTCCCGCGGCCCCGGCCGCCACGGTCGCGACACTGGCGCTGACCGAGCCCGACCCGACGGTCGCGGGCAAGCTGGCCGCCACGGTCGAACCGGAGGGCGACGCCACGGTCGTAGCGGACGAGAGTGTCGACACCGTGTCGGCTGAACCCACGGCCGAGCCCGTTGCGGAGACGCCGACCGCTGTCGAACCCGTTGTCGCGGAGGTCGATCCGGTACCGGCGGAGACACCGGTCGAAGCGCCTGCGGTCGTCGAGGTGTCGGTGCCTGAGGTGTCGGTACCGGAGGTGTCGGTACCGGAGGAAGTGGCGCCCGAGGTGGCCGTTCCCGACGTGACGGCGGCGGAGCCGGCACCGGTCGACGAGCAGCCTGACGAGCCGACGTCGGTCGACGGCAGCGAGGGGAAGCCGTCGACCGAGTCGGCGACGTCGACCAAGTCCGGTGACAGCTCGACTTCGACGAAGTCGGACGCCTCTGAATCGACCAGCGACTCGACCACCTCGTCGACGAAGTCCGACGCCTCTGATTCGACCAGCGCGTCGAAGACCGAGGCCAAGACGACGGCGGCCAAGACGACGAAGTCCACGACCGACAGCGGTGCGGACAAGGACAAGGCCGGCTCCACGAGTTCCGCGGGCTCGTCCTCGGATTCCTCGAACAGCGGGTCGGACGACTGATAGTCGGTCCCGCCGGGCTACGTACCGCCGCGATCTCCCACGGGGGTCGCGGCGGTACTGCGTCGGGCTGTCATTCCCCGGCCGTCACGCGAGATGGTGCCCTCGGTGAGATTCGAACTCACACTGGACGGGTTTTGAATCCGTTTCCTCTGCCAGTTGGGATACGAGGGCCTTCGCTGGTGCGGTTTCCCACCATAGATGATGAGGTGAAGCGTTCGTCATGGCCCCGAAGTCGCTGATCTGCGCGCGTCACGCCACAATGGCGTCATGACCACACCCGATGCCGTCAGGCCGCGACGTGTCCTCATCGCCGAGGACGAGGCGCTGATTCGCCTCGACCTCGCCGAGATGCTCCGCGAGGAGGGGTACGACGTGGTCGGCCAGGCGGGCGACGGGCAAGAGGCCGTCGAACTCGCCGAGAGCCTCAAGCCCGACCTCGTCATCATGGACGTCAAGATGCCGCGGCGCGACGGCATCGACGCCGCCTCCGAGATCGCGGCCAAGCGCATCGCACCGATCGTGGTGCTCACCGCGTTCTCGCAACGCGAACTCGTGGAGCGGGCGCGTGACGCCGGCGCCATGGCGTATCTGGTCAAGCCGTTCTCGATCACCGACCTGATCCCCGCCATCGAGGTGGCGGTCAGCCGGTTCGGCGAAATCGCCGCTCTGGAACAGGAAGTCGCGACGCTGTCCGACCGGCTCGAGACCCGCAAGATGGTCGAACGCGCGAAGGGTTTGCTGCAGCAGAAGCAGGGCATGTCCGAGCCCGAGGCGTTCAAGTGGATTCAGCGTGCCGCCATGGATCGCCGGACGACGATGAAGAGGGTCGCCGAAGTGGTGCTCGAAACCCTCGACGAACCCGGCGACGCGTAACGGCCAGGTTTCGAAATCGCCCATTCCAGCGGGTTGTTCAGCCCGTCCAGGTGCGGCATTTCCCAACACCACGCACTATGGCCATGCGTTGGCTATGTTCTACCCGAAGCATCGCCGACCCGGCCGATCCGCGCCGTGACGTCGATGTCGATGAAAACCCTGACCCGGAGGTGAAACGTGCACGGTCGCGTGGCACGGAGTGCATTTGCTCTCGGCGGCGCGGGCTTGCTTGTGCTGGCCATGGCCGGCTGCAATCAGTCCGCACCCGAGGAGAGTTCGTCGCAGTCCGACTTGAAGATCGTCGAGCAGGTCCAGATCGACCAGAACGGCGCGGAAGTCAAAGCCGCCGAGGGCGCGGCTCCGGCTGACCCCGCGGGCGACGGCAAGGCAACGTGCCCACCGGTCTCCATCGCGATGGCCGGGGCCCTCAACGGCCCGGACGCCGCCCTTGGCATCAACATCGTCAACGGCGTGCAGTTGGCCATCGACAAGCACAACTCGGCGAACCCGGGCTGCCAGGTGCAGCTGAAGAAGTTCGACACCGAGGGTGACCCGCAGAAGGCCACCGCCATCGCGCCGCAGATCGTCGACGACCAGTACACGATCGGTCTGGTCGGTCCTGCGTTCTCCGGCGAGACCAAGGCGACCGGAACGGTGTTCGACCAGGCAGGCTTGGTCTCGACGACGGCGTCGGCCACCAACCCGACGCTGAGCGAGAACGGATGGAAGACGTTCTTCCGCGGACTCGCCAACGACGCGGTGCAGGGTCCGTCCGTGGCCAACTACCTCAAGAACACCATGGGGCTGAAGAAGATCTGCGTGGTCGACGACAGCACCGACTACGGCCTCGGCCTCGCCACCGCGGTGCGCGAGACCCTCGGCCCGGTCGCCGATTCGCAGTGCAACATCTCGGTCAAGAAGGGCGACAAGGACTTCTCCGCTGCGGTGACGCAGATCAACGGGGCGGCTCCCGAGGCAGTGTTCTTCGGCGGCTACTACTCCGAGGCCGCGCCGCTGGTCCAGCAGCTCAAGGACGGCGGCGTCACCGCGACGTTCGTCAGCGCCGACGGCACCAAGGATCAGCAGTTCGTCGATCAGGCAGGCGAGGCGTCCAAGGACGCACTGCTGTCCTGCCCGTGCGGCCCGGCAACGGGTTCGTTCGCCGAGGAGTACAAGCAGAAGTTCAGCGCCGATCCGGGCACGTACAGCACCGAGGGCTATGACCTGGGCACCATCCTGCTCAAGGGCATCGACTCGGGTGCCATCACCCGCCCGGCGCTGCTGGACTTCGTCCGGAACTACAACGGCCAGGGCGTGGCTCGCAATTACCAGTGGACCCCGAATGGGGAGCTCACGACCAATCTGATCTGGATGTTCAAGGTCCAGTAGGACATTCGACGACGGGGACGCGTCCGGAACAGTACGGTTCCGGACGCGTTCTCGTCTAAGACGCGAACACCACCGTCACGAGGAGCCGCCGCCGGATGCCGTCCGACTGTCTTGGCGAGTACGCATGTACTGCCGCCAACATCAACTTCAACGTCGACAATCTGCTGAACGGCTTCTGGCAGTTCACGATCGACGGGCTGTCCTGGGGTGCGATCTACGCGCTCGTCGCGGTGGGGTACACCCTCGTGTTCGGCGTGCTGCGGCTGATCAACTTCGCTCACTCCGAGATCTTCATGCTCGGCATGTTCGGCGCGTACTTCTGCCTCGACGTGATCCTCGGGTTCACCCCGAGCGGTAATGCCTACAACAAGGGCATCGCGCTGACGGTGCTGTATCTGGCGATCGCGATGATCTTCGCGATGCTGGTGTCGGGTTCGGCGGCAGTGGGATTGGAGTTCGTCGCCTATCGGCCGCTGCGCAAGCGCAACGCGCGACCGTTGACGTTCCTCATCACCGCGATCGGCATGTCGTTCGTGCTGCAGGAGTTCGTGCACTTCATCCTGCCGCACATCATCGACGGGTACGGCGGGTCCAACGCCCAGCAGCCGGTCGTGCTGGTGCAGCCCAAGACCCAGTTCACGATCTTCGGCGCCGCGGTGTCGAACGTGACGATCGTGATCGTCGTGGCTGCGCTCATCCTGGCCCTGCTCACCGACGTCGCGATCAACCGCACCAAGTTCGGCCGCGGGATTCGCGCGGTCGCACAGGATCCGACGACCGCGACGTTGATGGGCGTGTCCCGCGAGCGGATCATCATGACGACGTTCCTGATCGGTGGCCTGCTCGCCGGTGCTGCCGCGCTGCTGTACACGTTGAAGGTGCCCCAGGGCATCATCTACTCGGGCGGTTTCCTGCTGGGGATCAAGGCGTTCTCCGCCGCGGTCCTCGGCGGCATCGGTAACTTGCGCGGCGCTCTGCTCGGCGGGTTGTTGCTCGGCATCATGGAGAACTACGGGCAGGCCTTGTTCGGCACCCAGTGGCGTGACGTGGTGGCGTTCGTCCTGCTGGTGTTGGTGCTGCTGATCCGCCCGACGGGCATACTCGGCGAGAGTCTGGGGAAGGCGCGAGCATGAGTGCGCACGACGACACCGACACCAACACCGACACGAACACCGACACCAAGAAGCCGTCCACCACGGCGTCACGCCTGCTGGCACCCGGCGACGGGTTGCGGCAGTGGTGGGACGGGCTGGGCCGGTCACACAAGTGGGTGATCGGCGCCATCGGCTTCACGCTGCTGGCCCTGCTGCCGCTGTACACCCCGGCGTTCCTGGACACCCCCGGCATCAGCTTCGGCGGCACCATGGCGCAGTTCGCGATGATCGCGATCATCGCGATCGGGCTGAACGTCGTAGTGGGCCAGACGGGTCTGCTGGACCTGGGCTACGTCGGCTTCTACGCCGTCGGCGCCTACACCGTGGCGCTGCTGACCAGTCCGGACAGTCCGTGGAACCAGATGAGCCCGAGCGGTTTCTTCAGCTCGGACTGGGCGTGGCTGTTCTGCGTTCCGCTGGCCATGGCCGTTACGGCGCTGGCCGGGCTGATCCTTGGCACGCCGACGCTGCGGCTGCGTGGCGACTACCTGGCGATCGTGACGCTCGGGTTCGGCGAGATCATCCGGCTGATGGCCGACAACCTCTCCGACGTCACCAACGGTCCGCGCGGGCTCAACCAGATCGCGTACCCGCACGTGGGCGAGAAGGAGGGGCTGCCCGACGGCGTGTTCTCCAACGGCAACTCCGCCGGCGACGCCAACTACGGCACCTGGTGGTTCTGGCTGGGCCTGCTGTTCATGGTCGGCATCCTGCTGCTGGTGGGCAACCTCGAGCGCAGCCGCGTCGGCCGCGCCTGGGTCGCGATCCGCGAGGACGAGGACGCCGCAGAGGTCATGGGCGTCAACACCTTCCGCTTCAAACTGTGGGCATTCGTGATCGGCGCCGCGATCGGCGGTCTGTCCGGTGCGCTGTACGCGGGGCAGGTGCAGTACGTCGCGCCGCCGACGTTCAACATCATCAACTCGATGCTGTTCCTGTGCGCGGTCGTCCTGGGTGGGCAGGGCAACAAGCTGGGCGTGATCTTCGGCGCGTTCATCATCGTCTACCTGCCCAACCGCCTGCTGGGCGTGGAGTTCCTCGGCGTCAACATGGGCGACCTGAAGTACCTGTTCTTCGGCCTGGCGCTGGTGGTGTTGATGATCTTCCGTCCCCAGGGTCTGTTCCCGGTCCGCCAGCAGCTCCTGGCGTATGGCAAGTCGGCGAAGAAGCTGTTGCGCAGCGCCGACGAAACGAAGGCGGCGGCATGACCGATCAGCCCGGAACCGAGGAACCGTTGATCGACGAGGACCTCGCCGTCCTGCACCGCGAGGTTCAGGTCGCCGAGGGTGAGACGCTGCTGGCCACACAGGATCTGACCGTTCAGTTCGGCGGTCTGACCGCGCTGGACTCGGTGACGTTCGACATCAAGCGCGGGGAGATCCTCGGGCTGATCGGCCCCAATGGCGCGGGAAAGACCACTTGCTTCAACGCCATCACGGGGGTCTACCGGCCCACGTCGGGGAGCGTGCTGTTCGACGGCGCTCCGCTGGGCAAGATCAAGCGCCACGAGATCACCCGTCGCGGCATCGCCAGGACCTTCCAGAACATCCGCCTCTGGGGTGAGATGACCGCGCTGGAGAACGTGGTGGTCGGCACCGACGCCCGCCACAAGACGTCGGTACCCGGGGCCCTGGTCCGTACCCCGCGTCACCGGCGCGAGGAGCGTGACGCCATCGAGCGTGCCGCTGCGCTGCTGCAGTTCGTCGGCATCGCCCATCGCGGCGAGGAGAAGGCGAAGAACCTGCCCTACGGTGATCAGCGGCGGCTGGAGATCGCCCGCGCGCTGGCCACCGAACCCAAGCTGCTGTGCCTCGACGAGCCTGCCGCGGGATTCAATCCGAGCGAGAAGTCCGCGCTCATCGAACTCATCCAGGCGATCCGCGACGACGGTTACACGGTGCTGCTGATCGAGCATGACATGCGCCTGGTCATGGGGGTCACCGACCGCATCGTGGTCCTGGAGTTCGGTCGCAAGATCGCCGACGGCCTGCCCGCGGACATCCGCGAGGATCCCGCCGTGATCGCCGCCTACCTTGGAGTGCCCGATGACGAACTCACCTGAGACCACCCCGGC
>JAQSXQ010000086.1 GCA_029256565.1 Mycobacterium sp. | reverse complement strand
TGGGCGACGGTCTATCTCGATGACGACGAGGCCATCGAACTGTGGCAGGAGGTCGCCGGGCTGCCGCTCGAGCGGATCCAGCGCCGCGGCAAGGCCGACAACTACTGGTCGATGGGCATCCCCGGGCCGTGCGGTCCGTCGTCGGAGATCTACGTCGACCGTGGCCCGGAGTACGGCGTCGAGGGTGGCCCGGAAGCCAACGAGGACCGCTACATCGAGATCTGGAATCTCGTGTTCATGCAGAACGAGCGCGGCGAAGGTACCTCCAAGGAGGACTTCGAGATCCTCGGCCCGCTGCCGCGCAAGAACATCGACACCGGCATGGGCGTCGAACGCGTCGCGTGCCTGCTCCAAGGCGTCGACAACGTCTACGAGACCGACCTCGTCCGCCCCGTCATCGACCTCGTCGCGAGCATCGCGCCCCGCGGATACGGCGCCGGGAACCACGACGACGACGTGCGCTACCGCGTGATCGCCGACCACAGCCGCACGGCGGCCATCATCATCGGCGACGGCGTCAGCCCCGGCAACGACGGTCGCGGTTACGTGCTGCGCCGCCTGCTGCGCCGCACCATCCGGTCGGCCAAGCTGCTCGGCATCGACACGCCGATCGTCGGCGAGCTGATGGCGACCGTCCGCGACGCGATGGGCCCGTCCTACCCGGAACTGGTCTCCGACTTCGACCGCATCCAGCGCATCGCGGTCGCCGAGGAGACGGCGTTCAACCGGACGCTGGCCTCGGGGTCCAAGCTGTTCGACGACGCGGCCCGCACCACCAAGTCCTCCGGTGCCACCGTCCTCTCGGGCACCGACGCGTTCGCCCTGCACGACACCTACGGCTTCCCGATCGAGCTGACGCTGGAGATGGCGGCCGAACACGGCCTCACCGTCGACGAGGAGGGCTTCCGCGGCCTGATGGCCGAGCAGCGTCAGCGTGCCAAGGCCGACGCCGCCGCGCGCAAGCACGCCCACGCCGACCTGAGCGCATACCGCGAACTGGTCGACGCCGGCCCGACGGAGTTCACCGGCTTCGACGAACTCACATCGGATGCAACGATTCTCGGGATCTTCGTCGACGGCAGGCGCGTCCCGGTCGTCGCCCACGGTGCAGCAGGCCCCGACGGCGCAGCGCCCGAACGCGTCGAACTCGTCCTCGATCGCACCCCGCTGTACGCGGAGTCCGGCGGTCAGATCGCCGACGTCGGCACCATCTCGGGCACCGGGTCGAGCGGCACCGCCAAGGCCGCCGTCACCGACGTGCAGAAGATCGCCAAGACCCTGTGGGTGCACCGGGTGAACGTGGAGTCCGGCGAGTTCGTCGAGGGTGACACGGTGTCCGCCGCCGTCGACCCGAAGTGGCGGCACGGCGCCACCCAGGGGCACTCCGGCACCCACATGGTGCACGCCGCGCTGCGACAGGTGTTGGGCCCGAACGCCGTTCAGGCCGGCTCGCTCAACCGGCCCGGCTACCTGCGGTTCGACTTCAACTGGCAGGGCTCGCTGTCCGACGAGCAGCGGTCGCAGATCGAAGAGGTCACCAACGAGGCCGTCGAGGCGGACTTCGCGGTCAACACCTTCAACACCGAACTCGACAAGGCCAAGGCCATGGGTGCCATGGCGCTCTTCGGCGAGAACTACCCCGACGAGGTGCGCGTCGTCGAGATCGGCGGACCGTTCTCCATCGAGCTGTGCGGCGGTACCCACGTGCACAACTCGGCGCAGATCGGGCCGGTCACGATCCTCGGCGAAGCCTCGGTCGGATCCGGCGTGCGCCGCGTCGAGGCCTACGTCGGGCTCGACTCGTTCCGACACCTCGCCAAGGAACGGGCCCTCATGGCCGGCCTGGCGTCGTCGCTGAAGGTGCCGTCGGAGGAAGTGCCCGCGCGCGTCGCCAACCTCGTCGAGCGGCTGAAGGTCGCGGAGAAGGAACTCGACCGCATGCGGCTGGCCGGCGCGCGCGCCGCGGCGGCCAACGCGGCAGCCGGAGCGGAACTCGTCGGTAGGGTCCGTGTCGTGGCACAGCGGATGGCCGGCGGCATCTCGGCGGCCGACCTGCGCAGCCTGGTCGGCGAGATCAAGGGCAAGCTGGGCGCCGAGCCCGCGGTGGTCGCGCTGATCGCCGAGGGTGACGACGACGCCGTGCCGTTCGTGGTGGCCGTGAACGCCGCAGCGCAGGATCTGGGGCTCAGCGCCAACGACCTGGTCAAGGTGCTCGGTGCACCGGTGAACGGGCGCGGGGGCGGCAAGGCCGATCTGGCGCAGGGCTCGGGCCGCGGTGCCTCCGGTATCGACGCGGCGCTCGCCGCGCTCCGCGCCGAGGTAGGCCGGAGCTAGCTGGGTGAGCCGTACCGACCGTCAACCCGACCGCCCCGGGAGTTCCGATCCCGGCCGCGGACGACGGCTCGGCATCGACGTCGGCACGGTGCGCATCGGCGTCGCGACCTGCGACCCCGACGGCATCCTCGCCACACCGGTGGAGACGGTGCGTCGGGACAAGTCCGACAAGCACATTCGCAGGCTCGCCCGGCTGACGGCCGAACTCGAGGTCGTGGAGGTGGTGGTGGGACTGCCGCGCACGCTGGCCGACCGGGCCGGGACGTCGGCACTCGACGCCATGGACCTGGCCGACACCCTGGCCGCGCGAATCGAACCCATCCCCGTACGGATGGCCGACGAAAGACTGACCACGGTGACCGCACAACGCTCGCTGCGCGAGGCCGGGGTGCGTGCCAAGGGCCAGAAGGCGATGATCGACCAGGCTGCCGCCGTAGGCATCCTGCAGAACTGGCTGGATCAACGACGCCACGTGCTGGCGGAACACGGCGGAGCCGACGATGAGTGATGACCGCGGGCGCGGTTTCGGGTACGACGACCACTACGGTCGCGACTACGAGCAACTGGACCGTGGCGATGCGTACGTCGACCACGGCGGGGCGGCCGACGAGGGCTTCTCCACCTGGGGTCACGACCGGCCGGGACCAGAGGCCGTGGGAGCCCCCCGGCGCGCGATGAGTCGTACCGAGCGGGCCAGGGCCAAGCGAAATCGCCGCAAGCGCCGCAACATCACGGTCTTCTCGATCGCCGCGCTGGTCGTCGTGGTCGTCGGCGCGGTGTTCCTCGGCTCGCAGCTGTTCAGCGGCATGTTCGGCGGCACCGACGACGACTATCAGGGTGCGGGCGTCAAGGACGTCGTCATCGAGGTCAACAACGGCGACTCGACCACGGCGATCGGCGAGACGCTGAAGAACGCCGCGGTGGTGGCTACCCCGGCGGCGTTCGTCACCGCGGCGTCCGGCAACGACGCCATCACCTCCATCCAGCCCGGCTTCTACAAGGTGCGCACCGAGATACCAGCGGCCGACGCGGTGAAGCGGCTGGCGGATCCGTCGAACAGGGTGGGCCGCCTCGTCATTCCGGAAGGCAGGCAGCTCGACGACAGCGCCGACGTCAAGACCGGCTCGGTGACCGACGGCATCTTCTCGCTGATCTCCAAGGCCACGTGCGTGGACCTCGACGGGGCCCAGCAGTGCGTGTCGGTGGACGACCTGAAGAACGCCGCTGCCACCGCCGACCCCGCGGCGCTGGCGATCCCGCAGTGGGCGCTGGAACCGATCGCCGCACTCGCCGACGACCACCGGCGCATCGAGGGTCTGATCGCGCCCGGTACGTGGAACGTCAACCCGTCGGCACCCGCACCGGAGATCCTGCACACGCTCGTCGCCGCGAGCGTCGCCCAGTACGAGGCGGGCGGACTGCTGACCGCCGGTGCGGCAGGCAACCTCTCGCCGTACCAGATCCTGATCGTGGCCTCGCTGGTGCAGAAGGAGTCGCTGCCCAACGACTTCGCCAAGGTCGCCCGCGTCATCTACAACCGGCTCAACGACCCGGTCTACCGGCGGCTCGAATTCGACTCGACGGTCAACTACGCGCTGGACCGGCAGGAGGTCGCGACCACCGACGCCGACCGCGCCAGGCAGACCCCGTGGAACACCTACGCGCTCGAGGGCCTGCCCGCGTCACCGATCTGCTCACCCGGACAGCCGGCGCTGGTCGCCGCGGAGAATCCCGAGCCGGGGGACTGGTTGTTCTTCGTGACGGTCGACATGCAGGGCACGACCCTGTTCACCCGCGACTACCCGCAACATCTCGCCAACATCGAGGTCGCCCTGCGCAACGGGGTGCTGGACAGCGCACGGTAGTGACCGTCCGCAGGGCCGCGGTACTGGGATCGCCGATCGCACACTCCCGGTCCCCGCAGTTGCATCTGGCCGCCTACCGCGCGCTCGGTCTGACCGACTGGACCTATGAGCGCATCGAGTGCACCGCCGAGCGGCTGCCGTCGCTGGTGGCGGGCCTCGGGCCGGAATGGGTCGGCGTGTCGGTGACGATGCCAGGCAAGTTCGCCGCCCTTCGCTTCGCCGACGAGCGGACCGCGCGCGCCGAGCTGGTCGGCTCCGCCAACACCCTGGTCCGCACGACGACCGGGTGGCGCGCCGACAACACCGACGTCGACGGCGTGGCCGGCGCACTGGGACCGGTCACCGGCTCCGCGGCCGTGATCGGGTCGGGTGGGACCGCGCCCGCGGCCGTCGTCGCGCTCGCAGGCCTCGGCGTCACCGAGCTGTCGATCGTGGCGCGCAGCCAGGAGAAGTCCGCTCCGCTGGTGGCGCTGGGGGAGCGCCTCGGCGTCGCCACCCGCTGGGTCGGGCTCGGCACGCGACTGCCCGGCCTGGCCGCCGCCGTCAGCACCATCCCGGCCGACGCCGCGGCCGCTCACGCCCCCTCGATCGTCGGCGTGCCACTGCTGCTCGACGCGATCTACGACCCGTGGCCGACCCCGCTGGCGCTCGCGGTGGAGGCCGGCGGCGGTCGCGTGGTCGGGGGACTGCAGATGCTGCTGCACCAGGCCTTCGCCCAGGTCGAGCAGTTCACCGGGCGCCCAGCTCCCAAAGAGGTGATGAGGGCGGCGCTTTCGCGGCCTTAGCCTTCGAAGGTGGGGGTGTGGTCGGGGTGTGCGTGCGTGGCGGTGACCGCCTGGCTGACGGCGCTGAGCCTGCACGACGTCCGGCACCGCAGGCTGCCCAACGCGTTGACTCTCACCGGCGCGGTGCTGGTGCTCGCGTTCGCCGCGGCACACGGCCGCGGCCCGGCCGCCCTGGCGGGTGCCGCAGCGCTGACCGCGACCTACCTCGTCGTGCACCTCGTCGCGCCGTCCGGCATGGGCGCCGGGGACGTGAAGCTCGCCATCGGCGTTGGGGCGCTCACCGGGGCGTTCGGGCCGGACGTGTGGCTGCTGGCCGCGCTCGGCGCCCCGGTGCTCACGGCGGCGGCTGGCATCCTCGCCAGACGTCGCGCGCTGCCGCACGGCCCGGCGATGTGCGCTGCCACCGCCGGGGCGCTCGCGCTGGCGGTTCTGTAAGCCCTACCGTCTGCTGACGTGGCCCGCACAGCACGAACCGCCGACCTGACCACAGTGGCGCAGATCTACGCGCACTACGTGACCACCAGCGTGGCGACGTTCGAGGTGGACCCGCCCGACGCCGAGGAATGGCACCGCCGGTTCACGGCGGTGGACGCCGCCGGGCTGCCCTTCTTGGTGGCCGAACGCGACGGCGCCGTGGCCGGGTACGCCTACTGCGCGCCATGGAAGACGCGGCCCGCGTACCGGGCCACCGTCGAGGACTCCGTGTACGTGGCGCCGTGGGCGGTCGGACGTGGTTGCGGCGCAGAGTTACTGGAGGCACTGCTCGAACGCTGCAGGACAGCTGGGATCCGGGAGGTGATCGCCGTCGTCGCCGACAGCGGCAACCCGGCGTCGCTCGCGCTGCACCGCAGGTTCGGCTTCGCCGAGGCCGGGCGGCTCGCCCGGGTCGGGTTCAAGCACGACCGCTTCGTCGACACGGTGCTGCTGCAGCGCAGCCTCGCGTGAGGTGATCGCCCGGCGTTTTCGCCGGGCGGGGGCGGGCGTGGGAGAATCGGACGCGTGTTGCGATGGACTACTGCAGGTGAATCCCACGGACGGGCCTTGGTCGCCGTGGTCGAGGGCATGGTTGCGGGCGTCCACGTCACCTCCGGCGACATCGCGTCCGAACTGAAGCGTCGCAGGCTCGGCTACGGCCGCGGGGCGCGGATGAAGTTCGAGGCCGACGAGGTGACGATCCTCGCCGGCGTGCGCCACGGCGTGACGCTCGGCGGCCCGATCGCCATCCAGATCGGCAACAGCGAGTGGCCCAAGTGGGAGACGGTGATGGCGTCGGACCCGGTGGACGCCGGGGACCTGGACGTCGCGCGGAACGCCCCCCTGACCCGGCCGAGGCCGGGGCACGCGGACTACGCCGGGATGCTGAAGTACGGGTTCGACGACGCCCGTCCGGTGCTCGAACGGGCCAGCGCGCGCGAGACCGCAGCGCGCGTCGCCGCGGGCACCATCGCCAGGGCCTTCCTGCGCCAGGCGCTCGGGGTGGAGGTGCTCTCCCACGTCGTGTCGATCGGCGCCTCGACGCCCTACGACGGCCCCCCGCCGCGGCCCGAGAACCTCGACGCCATCGACGACAGCCCGGTGCGTGCCTTCGACAAGGACGCCGAAGCCGCCATGATCGCCGAGATCGAGGCAGCCAAGAAGGACGGTGACACGCTCGGCGGCATCGTCGAGGTCGTCGCCGACGGACTGCCCATCGGCCTGGGCTCCTTCACCAGCGGTGACAGCCGGCTCGACAGCCAGCTGGCAGGCGCGGTGATGGGCATCCAGGCCATCAAGGGCGTCGAGATCGGCGACGGGTTCGAAACCGCACGCCGCCGCGGCAGCGTCGCGCACGACGAGATCTACCCGGGTCCCGACGGCGTCATGCGCTCGACGAACCGGGCGGGCGGCCTCGAAGGCGGCATGACCAACGGACAGGCCGTACGGGTGCGCGCCGCGATGAAGCCCATCTCCACGGTGCCCAGGGCACTGGCCACCGTCGACATGGCCACCGGTGACGAGGCCGTCGCCATCCACCAGCGTTCCGACGTGTGCGCGGTGCCCGCGGCCGGCGT
>JAQSXQ010000085.1 GCA_029256565.1 Mycobacterium sp. | reverse complement strand
CTGGTGGACGGTGCCATCGCCAAGGTGGGGGTGCCGACGGTGAAGATGAAGAAGCACCACAAGGCCGCCGTCGTACGCGAACTCGACGAGGCGGGTTTCTTCCTGATCAGGGATTCCGTGGACCACGTCGCGGGACGCCTGGACGTCTCGCGCTACACGATCTACAACTACCTCAACGAGATTCGGGGCTGACGCCGCGCAACCCCTGTCAGCCGGGGTAGCGGCGCAGCGTATAGACGCGGTCGACGCCGTCGTCGGAATGCCACTGCGTCTGCGACGAACCGATGATCAGCAGGCAGCGCATGTCGACGTCGTTCGGATCGAGGTCGGCGAGGCGCACGACCTTGACCTCCTCGCGCGGGCCCGACACGTCGCGGCCGATCACGACCGGCGTGCCCGGGTCGCGGTGCTCCAGCAGCAGATCCCGCATCGCGGCGACCTGCCAGGTGCGGGTCTTCGACGCGGGGTTGTAGATCGCCAACACCAGGTCGGCCTGCGCGGCCGCGGTGAGCCGCGCGGTGATGACGTCCCACGGCTTGAGCCGGTCGGACAGCGAGATCACCGCGTAGTCGTGGCCCAGCGGTGCGCCGACCCGGCTGGCGACGGCCTGTGCCGCGGTCATGGCGGGGATGACCCGGACGTCGACGCCCGGCCACTCCTTGGCCTCCTCGAGCACTGCGGTCGCCATGGCGAACACACCCGGATCGCCGGAGGACACGACTGCCACCGCGCGACCCTGCTCGGCGAGCATGCAGGCCAACCGGGCGCGCTCGGGTTCGTCGGTGTTGTCGCTGGGGTGCCGCGTCTGACCGTCGCGGGCGCCGACGCGATCCAGGTACGGGCCGTACCCGATGAGGTCGGTTGCGGCGGCGAGTTCACGGCGCGACTGCGGCGTCATCCAGTCCACGTCGCCGGGTCCTAGGCCGACCACGGCGACGCTGCCGACGGGCTCGGGCCGCGGTGACATCCCTGGCAGCATGGCGATCGCGAAGTAGGGCACCGAGTCGGCGTCGGCCTCGGCGGCGGGCAGCACGCGCTGCCGATCGGTACTGGCCCGCTCGACGTAGAACGCCTCGTCGATCCGCCCGGTCGCCCGAAGCGCCTCCACCACAGCGGGATACGACCGGCCGAGCTTCATGATGACCGCGGCGTCGGTGTCGGTGAGGCGTCGCTTGAGTTCGGCGGGCGGCAGCGTGCCCGGCAGGATCGTCAGCACCTCATCGCCCTGAACCAGCGGTGTGCCGGTGGCGGCCGACGCCGCGCTGACCGACGTGACACCGGGAACGATGACGGCTTCGAACCGCTCCGTCAGCCGGGTGTGCATGTGCATGTAGGAGCTGTAGAAAAGCGGGTCGCCCTCGGCGAGCAGGGCGACGTCACGGCCGGCCTCCAGGTGCACCGCGATCCGCTCCGCCGACTCGCGGTAGAAGTCCTCCATTGCCCCCGCGTAGCCGCCGGGGTGCTCGGTGGTCTCCGTCGTCACGGGATAGACGAGGTGTTCCTCGATCTGGTCGGGCCGCAGGTACGGTGCGGCGATACCACGGGCGATGCTGCGTCCGTGCCGTGCGCTGTGATACGCGACGACGTCCGCCTCACCGATCACGCGGGCGGCCTTGACCGTCACCAGTTCCGGGTCGCCAGGGCCGAGGCCGACGCCCCACAGGGTGCCCGTCATTCGCGTTCGCTCGCGATCGCGTTCACCGCGGCCGCAGCCATCGCGCTGCCACCGCGCCGTCCCGTCACCACCAGGTACGACATGCCGCGCGGACGCGCGATGAGTTCGTCCTTCGACTGCGCCGATCCCACGAAGCCGACCGGTCCGCCGAGCACGGCAGCCGGGACCGGTGCGCCCTCGTCGATCAGCTCCAGCAGCCGGAACAGGGCGGTGGGTGCGTTGCCGATCGCGAGCACGGCGCCACCGAGACGGTCGGCCCACAGGTCGACCCCCGCTGCCGACCTCGTGCTGCCGAGCTTGACGGCGAGGTCGGCCGCGCGTGCGTCGCTGACCAGCGGCACCACCTCGTTGTCCGCGGGCAGCCGCGACCGGGTGACGCCCGAGGCCACCATCGAGGCGTCGCACAGGATCGGGGCGCCTGCCGCCAGCGCGGCGTGCGTGCGGGTCACGACGTCGTCGGTGTAGGCGACGTGATCGGCGACGTCGACCTGACCGCAGGTGTGGATGAGCCGCACCACGACCCGTGAGACGTCGTCGGGGAAGCGGTCGAGGTCGGCCTCGGCGCGGATCGTCGCGAACGACTGGCGGTAGATCTCCGCGGCGTCGCGGACGTAGTCGAGCACCCGCTCACCCTACGGCCATGGCGATGGGCGGCTGCCTGGTGCCGATCACTCGCTCAGCGCACCGCGGCGAGGCGCAGCGCGTCGAGCACTCCGGCGTCTTCGATGGTGGGCGGGACCGTGACGTCCTCACCGGCGGCGATCTGACGCATCGTCCGGCGCAGGATCTTGCCCGACCGGGTCTTGGGCAGCGCAGGGACGATGAACACGTCCTTCAGTGCGGCGACCGGTCCGATCTGGTCGCGGACCAGCCCGACGACGTCGCGGCAGAGCGTGTCCTGGTCCGCGACGGCGCCGGACTTGAGCACGACGTACGCGGCGGGCCGCTCGCCCTTGAGGGGGTCGGGGACGCCGATCACCGCGCACTCGGCCACCGCGGGGTGGGTCGCGACGACGGCCTCCATCGATCCGGTCGTCAGCCGGTGCCCCGCGACGTTGATGACGTCGTCGCTGCGCCCGAGCACGAACAGGTACCCGTCCTCGTCGAAGTAGCCGGTGTCCCCGGTGGCGTAGTGCCCGGGGAACGCCTGCAGGTACGACGCGGCGAAGCGGTCGGGGGCGTTCCACAGCCCGCGCAGCGAGCCCGGCGGAAGCGGCAGCTTGATCGCGATGTTGCCCTCCTGCCCCGAACCCACTTCGGCGCCGTTCGCGTCGAGCACCCGCACGTCGTAGCCGGGGACCGGCATCGACGCCGAACCGGGCTTGACCGGCAATGGCTGCAGCCCACGCAGATTCGCGCAGATCGACCATCCGGTCTCGGTCTGCCACCAGTGATCGATCACCGGCCGGTCGAGCGTCTTGGCAGCCCAGTGATAGGTCTCCGGGTCGAGCCGCTCGCCCGCGGCGAAGACCGTGTGCAGCGTGGGCATGTCGTACTTCGCCAGCTCGGCGCCGTCGGGATCCTCCTTGCGGATGGCCCGTAGCGCGGTCGGGGCGCAGAACAGCACGTTGACCCCGTGATCGGCGACCACGCGCCAGAAGGCCCCGGCGTCGGGCGTGCCGACCGGCTTGCCCTCGAAGAGCACGGTGGTGGCGCCGGCGATCAGCGGCGCGTAGACGATGTAGGAGTGGCCGACCACCCAGCCGACGTCTGAGGCCGCCCACATGACGTCGCCCGCGGTGATGCCGTAGACGTTCGTCATCGACCAGGCCATCGCGACCGCGTGACCCCCGTGGTCGCGGACGACGCCCTTCGGCTTCCCGGTGGTGCCCGAGGTGTACAGGATGTACAGCGGATGCGTGGCCGGGACTGCCACGGCGTCGACCGGTTCGGCGTCGGCGACCAGCGCGTCCCAGTCGAGCCAGCCCTGCGGGAGGTCACCTGGAATCTCGGGACGCTGCTTGACGACGACGGTGGCAGGCGGAGTGGCGCTGAGCGACAACGCCTTCGACACGGTGGGCAGGTATTCGACCGTGCGGCCCGGTTCCAGCCCGCCCGACGCGGTGAGCAGGACGGTGGGCTGGGCGTCGTCGATCCTGGCGGCCAGTTCGGCCGCGGCGAACCCGCCGAACACGACGGAGTGGATGGCCCCGATGCGCGCGCACGCCAGCATCGAGATCACTGCCTCCGGGATCATCGGCAGGTAGATGATCACGCGGTCGCCGACGCCCACTCCGAGAGTCGTCAATGCCCCGGCGAGGGTGGCGACCTCGTCGCGCAACTCGCGGTAGGTGAACCGACGCAGGGTGCCGGTCATCGCGGAGTCGAAGACCAACGCGGCGCGGTCGCCGTGCCCGGCCTCGACGTGGCGGTCCAGCGCGTTGTGGCAGGTGTTCAGCGTCCCGTCCGGGAACCACCGCCACGCGTGTGGGTCGCTGTGGTCGAGCGCCGTGCGCGGTGCGGTGTCCCAGTCGACGGCCTCGGCGGCGCGCAGCCAGAAGCGTTCGGGGTCGGCGATGCTCTCGCGGTGCGCTGCCTGCGCGGTCACGACGGATTCCGGGACGCTCAACGGCTCTCGTCCTTCCAAGGGGGTGTGACGGTCGTCATGCAAGCTAGGCGCGACAGCGTTGCATCACGGTTGCAACGGCGGCGATGCGGCGTCAGCCGAGTTCGAAGTCGATGCCCGCCAGATGACCGCGCGCCTGCGCCCAGTGCGCCGAACCCCGTTCGGCGCGATCGCGGAGGAGGCGCCAGCCGTCGCGGTCGTCGTTCCCGTCGGGGTGCTCGAGCCACCGCCGGAGCAGGCGCAGGTCACCCGATGCGAGCACGGCGCTGCGGACGCTGGTGCTCAACTCGGTCCGCAGTCGTGCGATCGACGGCGACGCCGATTGCGGCAGCAGCGCTCCCGTGTAGCGGTCGACCGCGGCGTGGACGTCGCCGGCCTCGAGTGCGTCGAACGTCGACCCCAGGTCGGTGACGATCGGCCGGAGCAGTCGGTAGGGCCGCGACCCGATGAAGTTCGGCCCGATCGCCCGCCGCAACCGCGACATCTCGGCGCGGACGGTTACCCCGTCGAGGTCCTTCTCGTCGAGGAGCATTGCGAGGTGGTCGGCGCTCAGACCCTCGGGGTGGCGGCTGAGCAGGACGAGAATCTCGGCGTGGCGGGGAGTCAGCGTGCTGGTGCGCACCTGGCCGTACTCGTCGGCGACGTGCCACCGGGCGCGTTCGGTGCCCAGCACCGTGAGCCGCGGCAGGTTGACGGGGTCGGCCGGGGCGGGTCGCAGGCGCAGGACGGCGAGGTGGCTCTCGACGGCGACCACCGCGGCCCGTACCCATGCCATCGCCGTCGACGTAGCGAGGTCGGCGCCGCCGGTGACGTCGATCGCCCCGATCAGTGCGCCGGTGATCGGGTCGTGCACGGGAACCGCTGCGCACGACCATGCTTGGGCCACCTGGCAGAAGTGCTCGTGGCCGGAGATCTGCAGCTCCCGGTCGAGGGCGAGTGCGGTGCCGGGGGCGTTCGTCCCCGCACTGCGCTCACTCCAGTCGGCACCCGGGGAGAAGTTCATGGCCTCGGCCTTGCGTCGTGCCCCGTGGTCTCCCTCCACCCACAGCAGCGTTCCGTCGGCCGCGGAGACGGCGACCACGGCACCGGTGCCCATTGCCTCGTCGACGAGGAGTCGCCGGATCACGGGCAACGCCGGGGCCAATGGGTGTTCGGCGCGCAGGTCGAGTGTTCGGCTCGCGGTGGGCGCGCCGTCGAACTCGGGGTTCACCCCGGTGGCGATGCTGCGCATCCAGCTCTCGGCCACCAGCGGCCGCAGCGAGGCCGCGGCGGCAGGTGTCGCGCCGGCCAGCCGGGCAGCGAACAGTTCGTGCGCAGCCCGCATGGCGCGGGCCGGCTCGTGGCCGCTCCGGGGCTCATCCCATGACATCGACGTTCACGCTTCCTCGCGCCGGAAGCCCCGCTGATGGGGCTGACGCGCCGTCGACCACGATAGCCGCATCGGCCCCGTGGGTGCCGCAGCGTCGAGATCACCGGCGTGCTGCGCGAGTCGTCGGTCATCGTCTACGCTCGCCAGTCATCGACGCCGACCGGTGTCAAATTGGTTGAGCACGAACGCATCCGAAGGGGATACGCGATGAACCGACTCTCGCTGCAGACCGCGACGACCATCGTCGAGGCCGCGACGGCCAAGGCGGTGGAGATCGGCCAGCCGATGAACATCGCCGTGGTCGACGACGGCGGACACCTCGTCGCGTTCGCGCGGATGGACGGCGCGATCAAGGCGAGCATCGACATCTCCATCCGCAAGGCGCGGACGTCGATCATGATGAACCTGCCCACCAGCGCCCTGATGGACGTGAGCCAGCCGGGTGCCGAGCTGTACGGCCTGGAGCAACTGTCCGGGGGTCTGGTGCTGTTCGGCGGTGGGCTGCTGCTGGAGGTCGACGGCGAGGTCGTCGGCGCCATCGGCGTCAGCGCGGGCAGCGTCGAGCAGGACGTCACCGTGGCTCAGGCGGGCGTCGCCGCGCTGTAGCCTGCGCCTGACCTGCCGTGCAACGAACATGCAACGTGACCCAGCGCACAATCGGCGGCGTGACGGAACCAGTACTGGACCCGGCGGCGGACTATCCGTTGAGCGTGCACCGCACCGACGTGCTCTTCACGCCGACCGGCAAGTCGATCGACGACATCACGATCGAAGCGGTCATGGCAGGCGACGTTCGTGCCGAGGACCTGCGGATCACCCCGGACACGCTGCGCCTGCAGGCGCAACTGGCGGAGAAGGTCGGTCGCCCGCAGCTCGGCGCGAACCTGCGGAGGGCCGCGGAGATGACCGCGATCAGCGACGAGCGCGTGCTCGAGATCTACAACGCGCTGCGGCCGAACGCATCGACCAAGCCCGAGTTGGAGGCCATCGCCGACGAACTCGAATCCAGTTACGGCGCAACGTTGCTCGCCGGTCTGGTCCGTGAGGCCGCCGACGTGTACGACCGCCGCGACGTCCTGGCGACCGGCGAGTAGGGGAGCGACGTGACCGCAGCACCGCACACCAGCAGCACCGAAGGGGTCCGGCAGTCGGCGCGCACGGCAGCGCTCGAGGCCCGTCCGGTCAACCTCGACGGCTTCGTCGAGGAGTGGCCCGAGGCGGGCATGGTCGCCATGGACAGCGCCTTCGACCCCGAACCGAGCGTCCGGGTGGCCGACGGCGTGATCGTCGAGATGGATGGGCGGGCCCGCGCCGACTTCGACTTCATCGATCAGTTCATCGCCGACAAGGCCGTCGACGTGGCGAGCACCGAGCAGTCGATGGCCATCCCGGCCCAGCAGATCGCGCGAATGATCGTCGATCCCAG
>JAQSXQ010000084.1 GCA_029256565.1 Mycobacterium sp. | reverse complement strand
GACCGGCTCGGCTTCTGGGCGCCGTTCGGCAGCTACGTGCCCGAGGGGCTGTCCGCGCTGGCGCGGCTGCCCCACCTGATCGACGCCGCCGATCTCCGCCGCGCGCAACGGGAGTGGGACGCGATCGGACCGGTGCTCACGTCGCGGGTGGCGTTCACGGAGGCCTTCCCCGGCGTCGACCTACAGACGATTCACGGGGATGCGCCGTACCACAACGTGATCAGCACACCGGCCGGCGATCTGTGGTCGGACTTCGAACTCGTCACCACCGGCGCCGTCGAGTCCGACCTCGCGATGGTGGGCCCCGAGGCGCTCGCCGTCTACGACGACGAGGCCGTCGCCCTGGGCTTGCGCACCGTCGACGAGCGGGTGCTGCGCCTGACGGAAGCGGCGGGGCGCCTTGCCATGATCGCAGCGCTGGCGATGGCGCCGGAACTACCAATGCTCGTCGAGGCCATCGCACCGATGGTCGACCAGTGGCGGGCCACCGAGCCGGTGACCGCGCCCTAGGCCGGTGGTCCCGACGTCCTGCCGCGGATCAATTCGGTGTCGAGCACCTCGATCTCCGGCAGGCCCGAGCGCGACGGCTGGTGCAGCAGGCGGCCCGCGCGGCGGCCCTTCTCGATGCTCGGCTGGCGCACCGTCGTCAACCCCCTGCTGAGGGCATCGGGGATCCCGTCGAAGCCCGTGACGGTCAGCTGGCCGGGTACGTAGATGCCGCGCGCCCGCAGGTAGTCCATCGCCGACAACGCCAGCACGTCGGCCGTGCACATCAGCGCGGTGATGCGCGGATTCGCCTCGAGCGCCACCTCGGCGGCCAGACCACCGGACGTGGGCTGATGTTCGAAGCTCTCGACGATCACCAGCTTCTGCGGGTCGACCCCGTGGGCGGTCATCGCGTCGCGCACGCCCTGGATCCGGTCCCCCTGCACGTCGAAGTGCGGCGTCCCGGCCCGCTCGGGGTCGGCGACGGCCACCACACCGGCATCGGGCCGTTCGCGCCCGAGACGCATGGTGAGCAGCCCGATCTCGCGGTGCCCGAGTTCCAGGACGTGCTCGGCCATCGCTCGCATCGCGGCCCGGTCGTCGATGCCGACGTGCGACGCCCCGGCGACGTGCTTGGGCTGATCGACGACGACCAACGGCAGGGCCCGCTGTTGCACGACCGGTAGGTACGGGTCGTCGTCGGAGGCCGAGTAGACGACGAACCCGTCGACTCCGGCCGCCAGCACCGCGGCAGTACCGTCGCTCACGCTGCGGTTGGGGCCGACGGCGACCAGCAGCAGCCCCTGTCCGACCTCCTCGCACGATTCGGCAAGGCCTGCAACGAAGTCGAGGGCCGCCGGGTCACTGAACGAATAGTTGAGCGGTTCGGTGATCATCAGGCCCACCGCACCGGCGCGGCGGGTGCGCAGTGACCGGGCGACCGGGTCGGGACCCGGGTAACCCAACTGCTTCGCGGTGGCGAGCACGCGGTCCCGCAGATCCGCTGACAACTGATCCGGACGGTTGTAGGCATTGGAGATCGTGGTGCGCGAAACCTTGAGTTCGGCGGCCAAGGATGCCAGGGTCGCTCGGCGCCGTGGCGCTGGACCTCGGGACATGCTCCATGACGCTAGCGGGTTCGCTCAGGGCTCGTCGCCGTCAGGTCCCATTGACACGCTGACCACCGTCCATCGACCACGCCGACCCCTCATACGCCGTCGTCGCCGAACGTGCGGGCAAGGCGCGTCGTCCCCCGATCGACGAGCCCGGCCCGCTCCCTACGATGACGGCCCTGAACGTCCGCCGACGTAGATGCTTCCAGCCACGCACCCGTGAGGAATCGGGGAAAACCCTATGCCTGCCGTTCGGCGCCGTGCGACGTGACCGGAGCCCGGCCGCCACGTCGGCCACGCTGCACGACGAGCCGTACCGCCAGCCAGATCACGAACACGATCGAGGTGATGACGAAGCTCGGCGGCACGTTGAACATCGCCGAAACGGCCAGGCCCACCCACACGGCCATGACGGCCAGCACCGTCGCCACCGAGATCGCGGCACCTGGCCGCGCAGTCAGCATGATCGCCGTCGCCGCCGGCGTGACGACGAGCGCGAAGAGCAGCAGTGTGCCGACGGCCAGCACGGCCATGGTGACCGAAAGCCCGAGCAGCAGCATGAATATGACCGACAAAGCCCGTACCGGCACGCCCTTGGCCTCGGCGACCTGAGGGTTGACCGAGGCGAACAGCAACGGACGGTAGACGAATGCCATGACCGCCACGATGACCGCCAGCGTGGCGCCGAACGTGACGAGTTGATCGGGCGTGATGGCCAACAGGTTTCCGAAGAGCACGTTCGACACGGTGCTGCTGCTCTTGGTCGCCAGCGAGCTGAAGAACAATCCGAGACCTGTCGCGGCGGCGAGCACGGTGCCGGTGGCCACCTCCCGCTCGTCGGCGCGCTTCCCCAGCGCCCCGATGGCCAGTGCGCCGCCGAGGCAGAACGCGGCCAACCCGACGGTCACGGGCAGGCCGAGGAGCACGGCCCCGGTCGCACCCGGAAAGCCGATGTGCGCCAGTGCATGTGCCGCGAAGGCGCTGCTCCGGACGATGATGAAGTAGCCGATGATGCCGGCGGCCAACGCGACCAGCGTCCCACCGATCAGCGCGTTCCGCATGAAGGCCGAGGTGAGGATCTGCCACCAGTTCTCCTGGTAGCCCAGTGCCATGACCGTCGAGGTCATCACACGCTCCTCATGTACAGCTCGCCCTGCGGGGTGTGCACGACCTCGATGGACGTGCCGTAGAGATGGGTCAGCAGATTCTCGTCGACGACCTCGTCCATGGTGTCGAAGTGCGCGTGTTCGTCGAGCAGGTAGATGGCGCCGTCGAGGATGCGCAGCAACGGGTTCAGGTCGTGAGCGACGACCAGGATGGTGACGTCGAACTCGTCACGGATCTTGGCCAGCAGGCTCACGATCGCCCGCTGGTTGCGCACGTCCAGCGCGGTCAGCGGCTCGTCGAGGATCAGTAGTCGCGGCTTGCTGACGAGCGCCTCGGCGATCGCGATCCGCTGGCGCTGTCCACCGGACAGTTGGGACAGCCGTCGCGACGCGAACTCGGTGGCGTCCACGCGGGCGAGGATCTCGTCGACCCTGCGACGTTGCTCTGCCCGCGCTCTGCCGAAGCCCCAGTGGTTGCCGGTCAGCCCGAGCAGCACCGCATCACGCGCTCGCACGGCGTCGCCGGCCGCGGCGGCGTAGTTCTGCGGTACGTAGCCGATCATTCCGGTTGCCGCGCCGGGCGGCTTGCCGAAGACGCGGATCTCCCCCGACGCCGTCGGGATGGTTCCGAGTACGGCATGGAGCAACGTCGTCTTGCCGGAACCGCTAGTGCCGATCACGGCGTAGGTGCCGCCCGCGGGAACGTCGAATGTGCCGTCCGACCAGATGAGCCGTCCTCCGCGGACGACGCTGACGTCGTCGAAGGACAGCGCCAGCGGGTCAGACGGTGACACCAAGGGCCTTGGCGAGCGAGGTGAGCTGATCCACCTGCCAATCCTCGAACGACTCGGCGCCGGGCGGGACGGTTTCGGTCACCTCGACCACCGGCACACCGGCCTGCTCGGCGGCACTCCTGATCTGGTCGGGCACGGAGCCCTCGGTCTGGGTGTTGAAGATCAGCACGTCGGCGCCCTTGTCGCGGAGCAGGCCGATGAACGCGTCGAGGTCCGCAGGCGACGGGTCGGTCTCGTTGCTCGACGAATTCTGGTAACCCTGCGGAGTCTTGTTCTGCAGGCCGAGGGCCGCCGCCATGTCGTCGAAGACGCTCTCGGTCGCGACGTAGGACTTCCCCGTGGCGGACCCCTTGATCTTCGCGACCAGGTCGTCGTACGGCTTGAAGGACTCGGCGACCGCCGCACGTCGCTCGGTGAAGTACTCGGATGCGTCTGGCGCGATCTTGCTCAGCTGCTCGGTGACGGCATCGGCGACCCCGGTCACGGCTGCGGGCGCGTACCAGACGTGGGGGTTCTCGCCGCCCTCTTCTTCGTGACCCGCCTCCTCCTGGCCCGCCTCGGCGTGCTCGGCATGCTCTTCGGCGGTTTCCTCGTGACCGACTTCGCCGCCACTGAGTTCCACGGCGTCGACGATTGGAGCCTCGGGCGCCGAGCCGGCCGCCAACTTCGCGGCCCACTCGTCGTAGTGGCCGCCGTTGATCACCACCAGTTGCGCGCCCTCGAACTTGGCGGCGTCAGCGGGCGACGGCTCGTAGTCGTGCGGATCGACCGAGGAGCCCGCCAGCAGAGTGGTCACCTTCGCGCACTCGCCGCCTAGCTGCGAGACGATGCTTCCCCACTGGTCGACGCTCGCCACCACGTTGATCGGCGTGACGGGGCAGGCAGGTGCGTCGCCGCCGGCCGCGGTATTCGACTCGGCTCCGCCGCCCGAGCACGCCGCCAGGGCGAACGGTGCGGTCAGGAGTACGGCAGCGGCAAGGCGGCGTGGGGCGCTGATGGGCATTGGATAACGATAACCGTTTCCACCAAGCCGTGCCCGGTCGGGCCGAGCCGAGCGGTGCAGTGGGCGGTCAGGCGCGGTCTGGACGTTCGACGAGTTCGTGTCGGATCAGTCGCGAACTGTTGGTGACGACGGCGACCGACGACGCGTTGTGCAGGATCGCGGCGAGCACCGGTGACAGGCCACCACCCGCGCCCAGTAGCAGCCCGAAGGCGTTCACCGCGATCGACATCGCGTAGTTCTGGCGGATCACCTCGACCGCCCTGCCGCCGAGGGCGCGGACGTCGAGCAGCCGGTTCAGATCGTCACCGGCGAGCGCCACGTCGGCGGTCTCGACGGCCACGTCGGTGCCGCCGAGTCCCATGGCGATGCCGATGTCCGCCGCAGCCAGCGCCGGGGCGTCGTTGATGCCGTCGCCGACCATCGCGACGACGTAGCCCTGATCACGAAGCGCGTGCACCACCTCGAGCTTCTCCTCGGGCATCACCTCTGCGCGCCACTCGGTGATCCCCAGGGTGCTCGCCACGGCCTTGGCCGTCTGCGGGTGATCGCCGGTCAACATGATGATCCGGCGAACACCGTTGCTGCGCAACGCGTCCAGCACGGACTGCGCCTCGGGCCGCACCTCGTCGCGCAGGCTCACCAGGCCGGTCAGCTCGCCGTCGACGGCCAGCAGCAGGGGCGTCTCAGCCTCGCCACGCAACTTGACCACCCACCGTGCAGCGTCGTCGTTCACGTGCACGTTCTCCTGCGACAGCAGCGCAGGGCTGCCCAACAGCAGCGTCTGCCCGTCGGCGCGGGTACGCATGCCGAGACCGACGATCACCTCGCACTCCTCGTGCGGCGGTATGGCGATGTGCCGCTCCTCGGTAGACCGAATCACGGCCACGGCCAACGGATGCCGCGAGTGGATCTCCGAACTCGCGGCGTAGGCCAGCACTCGTTCCGGCGGCCAGTCGTCGCGGAAGCTCACGACGTTGGTCACCACGGGCCTGCCGCGCGTCAGCGTGCCGGTCTTGTCGAAGACCACCGCGTCGAGCCGGCCGGCCTCCTCGAGGTGCGCGCCACCCTTGATGAGGATGCCGCGACGGGCGCCGTTGCCGATCGCCGCACTGATCGCCGTGGGCGTCGACAACCCGACCGCGCAGGGGCACGCCACCAGCAGCATGGTCATCGCTCGCCGCACGTCGCCCGTCAACGCCAGGGTGAGCGCCGAGAAGAGGAACGACATCGGTACGAAGCGCTTCGAGAAGTTCTCGCCGACCGTCTGTATCGGGGCGCGGTGCAGCTGGGCTTCCTCGACGCGGGTGATGATCCGGCCGATCGCCGTGTCGCGCCCCACTGCGGCGGCCTCGACGACCAGCCTGCCGCGGACCACGACCGACCCGGCGTGGACCCAGGCCCCCGCGACGATGCTGACCGGCAGCGTCTCGCCGGTGATCGCCGACTGGTCGACGATGGCTTCTCCCTCGACGACGGTGCCGTCCACGGGGATGGCCACCTGCTCGTGCACGATGACCCGGTCGCCGACGCCGACGCTGTCCATCGACACCTGCACCTCGGTGCCGTCTGGCAACTGCGTCCACGCCGTGTCTTGATTGCCTTGCAACAGGTTCGCGATGGCGCGCCGGGTCCGACGCAGTGTCAGGTCCTGGAGGTATTCGCCAATGTTGAGCAGCCACAGCACCGTCAGCGCGACGACGTTCTCACGGAGGATCAGACTGGCGATGGTCGCGGCCGACACCAGCAGATCGGTGCCCGCGGACTTGCCGCCGCGCAACGACCTCAACGCCCCGCGCAGGAACGGGTAGCCCGTCACGATCGTCGCGCCGGTGGCGAACAGCCGCGACGTGGGCCCGAGCAGCGGCGGACGCCGCAGCCCGTAGCGACGGAAGCCCAGCAGTGCGAGGGCGACACCGCCGACGACGATTCGTAGCACCTCGGCGTTGCGAATGTCCGCCGATCGGGGACTCAGTGCAACCCCGGGGACAGCGGTGGCGTGCCGCCCGGTGTCGATCGCGGCGAGCACCGCCGTCACGTCACACCTGTTGGGCGCGTACCAGACCACGACCGAACCCGTGCGCGGATAGGCGTGCGTCGTCCGCACCCCGTCGACCAGGTCCACGGCGTTCTCGACGGCCACGGCTCGGGCGACGTTCGACCGCAGCCACGGCACCTGGACGCGCATGCGCCCCGCCGCGTCGGATAGGACTGTCAGGTCCTCCACGAATCAGTGATCGTGGTCGTGGGCGACGTCCCCGACCGCAGGCGGCATGGCTTCCTCGCCGATGCGTTCGCGGGCCTCGGCGACGACGTCGGCGACCTTCAGGCGGGCCGACTCGGCGCCTTCCTCGGCCTTGCGGGCACCCCGCAGGGCCAGTGCCGTGGTCTGCACGGCGGCCTCGCGTACCGGCGCCTTGGCGTAGGCCTTCTTGATGGCGTCGTACGCGGCGACACCCACCACGCCCGTCACGACCGTCCCGGCCGCCTTCGCCAGGAATCCTCCAACGATCATCGCCATCCCTTCGCCAGCATCACCACAACCTAGCCGTAGT
>JAQSXQ010000083.1 GCA_029256565.1 Mycobacterium sp. | reverse complement strand
CCGTTCACCTGGAAGGTCACCGGCTGGTTCATGATCGGATGGTCTGCCGAATTCCAGGTCGGCGACGTCAAGGCACTGAGGTACTTCGGCGAGGACCTGGCGGCCTACCGCGACGAGTCCGGCGAACTGCACGTCCTCGAGGCGCACTGCAAGCACCTCGGCGCCCACATCGGCCACGGCGGCAAGGTCGTCGGGGACTGCGTCGAGTGTCCCTTCCACGGCTGGCGGTGGGGACCCGACGGCGCCAACCGCTACATCCCCTATCAACCCGACCGCCCCAACCGCGGTCTGCGGTTGCGCTCCTACCCCGTGCGGGAGCAGTACGGCTGCATCTTCGCGTGGCACCACCCGGCAGGCGACCCGCCGCGATGGGAGTTGCCCGACCTCTTCCACGAGTTCCCTCAGTTCGAGACCGACCCGGCGTCGTACTACCGGCCGTATCCCGAGTTCTCCAGCCGCGCCGACGCCATCCCCGTGCATCCACAGATCGTCGCCGAGAACGGGCCGGACAGTTCGCATTTCCGCTACGTACACGGCGCGTCGGTGACGCCGGTCTGCCTGCACTGGGAGAACGTCGACGAACAGTGGCGGTTCCTGACCGGCTGGCCCGACGCGCGTAGCGACGACCCGGACGCGATGGCGTTGCGCATCCACAGCCACTTCTCCGGCCTCGGCTTCGCGATGAGCGTGTTCGAGGGGTCGTCGAACCACCGCTTGATCTTCGCCTGCACGCCGGTCGACGACGAGGTGTCGGACATGTTCTATTCGATCTGGTGGCCGAAGGTTGCGGGTGAGACATCCGACGTCCCACCGGAACACGTGCGCGCGAAGGTCGAGAAGCAGTTCCTCAAGACCGTGTGGGAGGACTGCGACATCTGGCGGTACCAGAAGTACGTCGAGCACCCGGCGTTGGCGAAGATCGACGCCAAGCCCTACATGACGATGCGCGAGTGGGCCAAGCAGTTCTACGAAGTGCCGGCGTGAGACCTGAACTCGCGGAGTTGGCGGCGCCGGAGCACACCGCGCTGGTCACGCAGGAGTGCCAGGGCGCGGTGATGGGCGTCGACGCGGGGCTGGCGGTGCTGGCCGCCGAGGCGCGCCGCGAGGCACTCCCCAACATCACCAGGCTCGTCCCGGTCGCGCGCCGCGCGGGCGCGCGCGTCGTGCACTGCCTGGTTCAGCGCCGTCCCGACGGACTGGGGTCCAATCACAACGCCCGCCTCTTCGGTGCCGCGGCCCGAGGGGTCGACCTCACACCGGGCAGCGTTGGCGCCACGCTGCTGCCCGAATTGGGGCCCGAGCCAGGCGATCTCTTGCTCACCCGCTGGCACGGGGTGGGCCCGATGGGCGGCACCGATCTCGACGCCGTGCTGCGCAACCTGGGCGTCACGACCATCGTCGCGGTCGGGGTATCGCTCAACATCGCCATACCCAACCTGGTCATGGATGCCGTCAACCACGGCTATCGGGTGGTGCTGCCGCGCGACGCCGTGGCCGGCCATCCGGCGGAGTACGGTGCGGCGGTGATCGACTACAGCCTCTCCCTGCTCGCCACGGTGACCACCACCGACGAACTCGTCGACGCCTGGCGGCCCCGATGAGCGAGACTCGCGGCTTCCCGGAGATCACGCCCGTCGAGGCGCCGCCGGAACTCGACCGCTTCGCCACGGCGGTGCGACGACTTCAGGACCTCGCCGTGTCCACCAATCCCGACGGCGACACCTGGTCTGCCGCGGCCGAGCGCATCGAGCGGGTCTGCGACGACCTCGAGCCGCACGTGGTGCCCGACGGGCAGGCCCCGGCAGGCCGGGCCACCAAACTGCCGGGTCTCGGCCATCCGCTGATGCCGCCGTGGACGTTCACGGCGTCCGACTCCGACGGCAACGTCACCATGGAGGGCCACTTCACCCGCTACCACGTCGGCGGCAACATGGCCGTGCACGGCGGTGTGATCCCCCTGTTCTACGACTGGCACTTCGGCATGATCGTCTCCGCCGCGGGCAGGCCGATCAGCCGGACGGCGTACCTGCACGTCGACTATCGCGCAGTCACGCCGATCGATCAGCCTCTGATCAGCCGTGGCCGCATCGAACGCCTCGACGGGCGCAAGGCATTCCTGACCGCCACGATGACCGACCAAGACGGCACGGTCCTGAGCGAGGCCAACGGGCTGATGATCAAGCTCCTGCCCCACCAGCCGTGACCGCCCGGTGGCGTCGTAGCCGCCTGTTGGTGCGGCGGCGTGCCAGCCGCAGCGTGAGGTCGGCATAGGCCTTCATCGGCCGGGTGAACGGCGGTGCGGCCGAACCGGTCACGCTGAACGGCAGATCCGTCCCGACCACCGTGCGCTGGTGGCTGAACGCGTCGAACCCGGCCTTGCCGTGGTAGGCGCCCATGCCGCTGCGTCCCACGCCGCCGAAGGGGGCGGCAGACGGGATCATCTGCGCGGCGAAGTCGTTGCGGGCCACACCGCCGCTGCGCGTCCCCGCGACGAACCGGCGGAAGTCGGTGCCGTCCGGCCCGTACCAGTACGCGACGAGCGGCGCGGGGCGAGCGTTGACGTAGTCGATCGCATCGCCCAGCGCCCGGTATCCCAGCACCGTCAGCACGGGCCCGAACACCTCCTCCTCGGCGATCCGCATGCGGTCGTCGACGTCGCGGACGATGGTCGGTGCGATCTTGCGCGTGCCGGGATCCGGCAGCGTCTCACCGGCCGGTATCACCGCGTCGACGCGGGCACCATGGTCACGCGCGTCGTCGATCAAAGCCACGACGCGACGGAAGTTGGCCTCGTTCACCGACGAGCAGTAGTCGGCATTGGCGACGATTTGGGGGAACATGGCGCGCCACGTCTCGCTCGCCCTCTCGACGAACGCGTCCACCCGGCCCTCTGGCACGAAGACGTAGTCGGGGCACACGCACACCTGACCACCGTTGACCATGCGCGCCTGCGCGATTCGAGTCGCCGCGCGCTCGAGGTCGGCGTCGGGAGCGACCACCACGGGGTTCTTGCCGCCGAGTTCGAGGGTGACGGGGACGAGGTTCTCCGTTGCGGCGCGCGCGACCAGCGCACCCACCGACGGTGAGCCGGTGAAGAACAGGTGGTCGAAGGGCAGCCGGGAGAACTCCCGGGCGACGTCCGTTCCACCGGTGACGATCTCGAGTTCCTCGGTGTCGAAGTACGACGGCGCGGTGCTGCGCATCAGCTCCGCGGTGGCGGGAGTGATCTCGGACATCTTGATCATCACCCGGTTGCCCGCCGCGAATGCCGCCGCGGCAGGGAGCACGACGAGGTTGAGCGGGAAGTTCCACGGACCGATGATCCCGACCACCCCGAGCGGGGTGGCCTCGACCTCCGCCCGCATGCCGAACAGCCTGGCAGGACGCATGATTGGCGTCGGCTTCATCCAGCTCCGGACGTGCGCTCGGGTGTGCTCGATCACCGGGATCATTCCGACCACCTCGGTGAACAGCGACGCCGCCCGCGATCGGGTGCCGTAGTCGGCGGCCATCGCATCGACGAATGCGTCGGTGTTGTCGAGAACCAGGGCCAGCAGCCGGTCGATGCGGTGGTGGCGGGTCTCCAGCGTGGCAGGCCCCTCTGCGACGAACGCCTGCCGTTGTCGATCCAGGATCGCCAGCATGGCCTCACGGTAGCATCCGGCGCACCGTGGCGGCGGACTTACCGTATGGTTTACAGTATTGTTTGCAGGTTGGATCGGTCGAGCCGTGGAGGACATCGTGGGGGACGCCGACATACTCCGAGATCCGTACCCCATGTTCGCCAAGCGCCGCAGCGAATCCGGCGTGTTTCGCGGCAGCGTCATGGACTGGTCGAAGGCAGCGGACTTCATGCCCGAGAACCTCTATGCCGCGGTGTCCTTCGACGCGGTGAACCGCGTCTTCCGCGACGGTCGGATGTTCGACTCGAGGATCTACGACGACACCATCGGCCTGTTCATCGGACCCACGATCCTCGCGATGGAGGGCAAGGCCCACCGCGAGCACCGCAACCTGGTGTCGGCCGCATTCAAGACGCGGTCACTCGCCCGGTGGGAGCCGGAGATCGTGCGACCGGTGGTCAACGATCTGGTCGACGAGTTCGTCTCGGCCGGCGAGGCCGATCTGGTGCGCGACTTCACCTTCGAATTCCCCACCCGCGTCATCTCGAAGCTGCTCGGGCTGCCGCCGGAGGACCTGCCCTGGTTCCGCAAGCGCGCGGTCGAATTGATCAGCTACCACGTGAAGTTCAAGCGGGCCTTCGAGGCGTCCGCTGCCCTGAGGGACTACTTCATGACGCAGATCGACCTGCGGCGGTCGGCACCCACCGATGACATCATCGGCGACCTGGTGTCGGCCGAGATCGACGGCGAGAAGCTCGGCGACGAAGCCATCTACTCGTTCCTGCGACTGCTGTTGCCCGCCGGGCTCGAGACCACCTACCGGTCGTCGGGAAATCTGCTCTACCTGCTGCTCACCCACCCCGAACAACTCGACGCGGTCGCGCGGAACCGGGAGCTGATCGCGCCTGCCATCGAGGAGGGGTTGCGATTCGAGACCCCGCTCACCACGGTGCAGCGTTCGGCCACCGAGGCAACCGAACTCGACGGCGTGGCCATCCCCCGAGGCGCCGTGATCGACGTCTGCATCGGCTCGGCCAACCGCGACGAAGCGCGCTGGGAGAACGCCGAGACGTTCGACGTCTTCCGCAAGCGCGTGCCGCACATATCGTTCGCCGCGGGTGAGCACACGTGCATGGGGCTGCACCTGGCTCGCATGGAGACGCGCGTCGCACTGGAATGCCTGCTCGATCGGCTGTCGGACATCCGGCTGGTCACCGACGGCGACCCGCACATTCACGGCCAGCCGTTCCGCTCCCCAACGGCGCTACCGGTGACCTTCACCGCGCGCTGACGATCACGCGGGCCGCGGCATCCGGCAGCCGATGGTCTTGGTCTCCAGGTACTGGGCGAAACCCTCGATGCCGCACTGACGTCCGATCCCGGAACTCTTGTATCCGCCGAACGGTGCGTCGGCGCCGTAGAACATGCCGCCGTTGACGCCGAGTGACCCGGTCCTGATGCGCCGCGCGATCGCCATCCCGCGCTCGGTGCTTCCCGACAGCACCGCACCTGCCAACCCGAACGCGCTGTCGTTGGCGATGCGTACGGCATCGTCGTCGTCGGCGAACGGCAGGATCACCAGGACGGGTCCGAAGATCTCCTCCCTGGCGATCGCCGCGGTGTTGTCGACGCCGACGATCACCGTCGGCTGGACGTAGAAGCCGCCGGCCAATTCTGCGGGGAGGTCGTCGAAGGAGCCGCCGCCGGTGAGGATCTCGGCACCGTCGCGGCGCGCGCGGTCGCAGGCGTGCAGTACGCGCTGCTTCTGCCGGGCGCTGATCACGGGGCCCACCAACGTGTTCGGTGCAGCCGGATCGCCGACGGGCACCATCCCGAAGGCGGCCACGACCTGGTTCACCGCCTCGTCGAACAGTGCCCGGTGGACCAGCAGCCGGGTGGTCAGCGCGCAGGCCTGGCCGGCGTGCACGCACACCCCGACCGCAGCCCGAAGGATCTTGGCCGGGTCGACGTCCTCGGTGACGATCAGCGCCGACTTGCCGCCCAGCTCCAGGAACGTCCGCTTCATGGTGTCCGCGCCCAGGCGTACGAGTTCCTTGCCGACCGCGGTCGAGCCGGTGAACGAGATCATGTCGACGCGCGGGTCGGTGGCCAGCAGTTGCGCCACCGCATTGTCGGGGGTCGGCACGACGTTGAGCACGCCCGGCGGGATGTCGGTGTGCTCGGCGACGAGCCTGCCGATCCGGGTGGCGTTCCACGGGGTGTGCGGATCGGGCTTGAGGACGACGGTGTTGCCGGTCGCCAGCGCGGGCCCCAGCTTGTTGAGGATGACCTCGATCGGGAAGTTGGACGGGGTGATGGCGCCGACCACGCCCACGGGTTCCTTGACCACGGTGCGGACGTTGCGGTTGCCGAACAGACCGCCGCCGTCCAGCGTTCGCTCCCACTCGAAGTCGTCGATCAGTCCCGCCGGGTAGCGCAGCGCGTCGGCCAGCGGCCAGTCGAGCTGTGCCGTGGCGATCGTCATGTCGGGGCAGCCGACCTCGGCGATCAGTTCCTCGCGCAGCAGGTCGCGTTCGGAGGTGATCGCGGCCTGTAGCTGTTCGAGGCAGCGCTTGCGGAGTGCGCGGTTGGTCGACCAGTCGCCTGAGTCGAAGGCTCGTCGGGCCGCCCCGATCGCGCGGTCCATGTCGGGCGCACCGGCAGCCGCCGTGGTACCCAGAACGAGACCGGTTGCGGGAGCGATGTTGTCGAACTCGGCACCGGACTGCGCGGCCAACATCTCGCCGTCGACGAGCATGCGGTATTCGGCTCGGCGGGCGGCCCGCTCGCCGATCTCGACGCTGCTCACGCCCGAACCTGCACCGGCACACCGGTCAGCCACGACATCCCCGCCAGCGCCTCGACGTCGCGCGGGTCGCTCGACGTCAGCTGGTTGACGTTGGCCCCGCCCGCACGGTTGGCGATCCGCCAGCCGCCGGTGCCCCGGTGTCCCCAGCCGTGCGGAATCGCGATCGTGCCGCGGACGATGTCGGCGGTGAGTGCCACCGGCAGCGCTATCCGGCCGTGCGCCGAGGACACCTGTACCACGTCGCCGTCGACGATCCCGCGGTCGGCTGCGTCGTCGAGGTGCATGAGCCCGCGGTGTCCGCGATCGCCGCGCATCAGCAGGGGCGCGTTGTGCATCCACGAGTTCTCCGACCGCGGCTCCCGCATCCCGATCATGCGCATCGGGAAGCGCGCCGGCTGGTCACGCCGGACCATCGCGGAGATCTCGCCGGCGATGTCGTCGTGCTTCAGGCGAATTCGGCCGTGCCGGTAGGTCACCACCTCGCGCAGCACGCCGGTGCGGATGTGGGGTGCGACGACGACGCCATGCGGGTGCTCGGCCGAGAGCCGGTCGAACGTCAACCCGCCCCGGCGCATGCCGAACCGGTCGCCGCCGTCGGACAACCGGATCATGCCGTCGACGATCA
>JAQSXQ010000082.1 GCA_029256565.1 Mycobacterium sp. | reverse complement strand
GTGTCCGGGCCGTCGTGCACCGCCACTACCTCGACGTCCTGCGCCCGTTGATCCAGGACGCCCGGACCCGCGGGGACCTGCGGCCGGACGCCGACGTCGAAACCCTGCTCTCGCTCCTGCTGATGATCCTGCCGCACCTCGCGCTGGCCCCGTACGTGCGTGGACTGGACCCCATCCTCGGCCTCGACGAACTGTCGCCCGAACAACCGGCGCTGGCCGTGCGCCGGTACGTCGCCGTTCTCGCGGCGGCGTTTCAACCCGTTCCCGTAGCGCCCACGCGCTCGACCCAGGAGGCAACACCATGACCAGAACGCACTCGGACTCACTCGCCGCAGGCGGGCTGAACTGGGACAGCATGCCGCTCAAGCTCTTCGCGGGCGGCAATGCGAAGTTCTGGAACCCGGCCGACATCGACTTCTCCCGTGACCGCGCCGACTGGGAGTCGCTCTCCAGCCTGGAGCGCGAGTGGGCCACTCGGCTCTGCGCGCAGTTCATCGCGGGTGAGGAGGCGGTCACTCAGGACATCCAGCCGTTCATGGCCGCGATGCGTGCCGAGGGCCGACTCGGCGACGAGATGTACCTGACGCAGTTCGCCTTCGAGGAGGCCAAGCACACGCAGGTGTTCCGCATGTGGCTCGACGCCGTCGGGATGACCGACGACCTGCAGGGCTACCTCGACGACCTGCCGTCCTACCGGCAGATGTTCTACGAGGAACTGCCCGCGTCGCTCGACGCCCTGGCCACCGACCCGTCACCGGCAGCTCAGGTCCGGGCCTCGGTGACCTACAACCACGTGATCGAGGGCATGATGGCCCTGACCGGATACTATGCGTGGCACCGCATTTGCATCGACCGGCACGTTCTTCCCGGGATGCAGGAGCTGGTCCGGCGCATCGGTGACGACGAGCGACGCCACATGGCGTGGGGCACCTTCACCTGTCGGCGGCACGTCGCCGCCGATGACGGCAACTGGGACGTGTTCGAGAGTCGGATGAACGAGCTGATCCCGTTGGCGCTGAGGAACACCGACGACTCGTTCGCGCTGTACGACGAGATCCCGTTCGGCTTCTCGATCGACGAGTTCCAGCAGTACGCGGCCGACAAGGGGATGCGCCGCTTCGGCACCATCAGCAGCGCGCGCGGCCGCCCGCTGGCGGAGATCGACGTCGACTACTCGCCGCTGCACCTGGAGGACACCTTCGCCGCCGAGGACAGCCGGGTGCTGGCGACGTCCGCCTGAGGCCGACTGCCGCACCGTCCGAGGTCGTCACGCAGACAGGTCGACGTCGACTCCGACCCCTGCCTCCATGGCCCGGGCGATCACGAGTTCGGCGGTGGCCAGATCCTGCAGGCCGATGCCGACCGACTCGAACAGGGTGACGTCCTCGTCCGACGTGCGGCCCTCGGAGGCGCCGACGATGACGTGTCCCAATTCAGTACGAACGTCGTCCTCGGTGATCGCTCCATCCGCGATGGCCAGCAGGACGCCACCGGACTTCGCCATCACCGTCGAGTGGCTGTCGACGACGACGCGGGCCCGAGCCATGGCGGCCGAGTCCACCTCGCGATGATCGGGACGGGGCGGTGCGCCGACGGCGTTGACGTGCTGGCCGGGCCGGAGCCATGACCCGAGGATCACCGGTTCCCTGGCGGGGGTGAGCGTGCAGACGACGTCGGCCGCCGACACCACGGCCTCCGCAGACGGGGCGGCCTCGACCAGAACGTGCAGGTGTTCGACTGCCGCACGGAAGGTCTCGAGGGTGGTACTGCTCCTGGTCCACACCAGGACCGTCTCGATGTCGCGCACCGCCAGGATGGAGTGCACGTGCTCGACGGCGAGATTGCCCGCGCCGACGAGACCGAGGACCGATGCGCTTCGCGGTGAGAGGTGGTCGGTGGCTACCGCACTCGCCGCCGCGGTGCGGATGGCGGTGATCGCTCGCCCGTCGAGCAGTGCGATGCACTCACCGCTGGTCGCCGAGGTGACCATGATCGACGAACGTTGCACCGGCAAGCCGTGATCGCGGTTGCCGGGCAGATCGCACAGCATCTTCACCGAAGCCCACGTACCGCCTGCGGAGGTCATCGGCACCGCCGTCCCCGCGTTGCCGAGGGTCATCGACCGCGGCGCCGGGTTCTGCCACCCTCCCCACGCCAGACCCGCATGGGCCAGTTCGACGGCCTTGCGAACTTCGTGTCGGTCGAGCAGTGGCGAGATGTCCGAGTGCGTGAGGACGAGGACCACGAGTATCAGACCGATACCGACGCGACGTCGATCGAGTCGACGATGCTGGTGTCGACCACGTCGTCGAAGGCGGGTATCGCGGCAACCATGCTCTCCTCGAACAAGATCCGCATCCATCGTTCCGTGGCAACCCGGTCGATGCGTGGCGTCGCCCACGTCTTCGACCGCAGCATGCGGGTGCAGGCGTTCTCCAACACCTGCGCGGGGATCGTGGGCCAGTGCGCGTCGAGCAGTGGCCGCAGTTCCGCGGCCGACACCGACTTCAGCAGCTGCATCGACTCGTCGAGCGCCGAGGCGAAGAGAGCCAGGCGTTCCGACAGTTCGTCGACCCGATCGGTGCGGCCGTAGTAGACGCTGTTGGGACCCAGGCCGCCGGCGACGGCGTAGTCGATCGCAATGAATCCGGTTCCCCTGTGCTGCAACAGTTCTGCGTTGGTGTGGTCCAGGATGATCGCGTCGCCGAGACCCGCCTCGAACAGTTCGACGAACATCGGTGTCGATAGATCGCGGAGCCACGTGACCGAGGCGGGATCGACGCCGGCTTCGCGCACCAGTCCGGCCGTGAACGCATATGGTGCGCTGCCGCCGATTCCCGGCGCGAGGACGGTGCTACCGACGAGATCGGACCACGCGAAGTCCGGACGATCCGTACGCGTCACGAGCGCCTTCGGGAACTGGTGATTCACCTGCGCGAAGACGGAGAGCTTGCGCGGAGTGCCTGCGTACATCGCAGGCACCCAGAGTCCGCCGAGCGCGACGTCGGCAGCCCCGCTGTCGAGATCGTCGAGCACACCGGTCCAGGGATCCTTCGCCGTTGCGGTGACCGTCAGCCCGCGGTCGGCGAACAGTCCGAGGTGGTCGGCGTAGTACTGCGGCAGGTAGTTGAGACCGTGGGCAGTGGCGGAGATGTTGAGTTGCATCATGTTTCCTCTTCTCGGTGGTTCAGGCGGCGTGCGCCAGAACGGGCTTCTCGGTAACGGATTCCAGTGTCTTGCCGAAGGTCTCGGGCCCGAAGCGGGCGGCGACGACCAGGAGTGCGTACATGGCGGCGATCATGACGAATACGCCTGCCACGCCGGCGCGGTCGAAGAAGAACAGGGCGGCGAAGGGCATGACTGCGCCTGCGACGTTGCCGATGCCGTTGACCACCGACGTACCCATCGCCCGCACGGACGTGGGGAACAGTTCCGGCGACCAGACCGAGAGCATGGTGTTCAGCATCATGGTGAAGAACTGAAAGATCATGCCTAGCACCAGGATCATCGCGGTCGTGTTGGCGAACGAGGCGAAGCAGATCGCCGAGATGCACCCGAGGACGGCGGCGATGGTGACGGTCAGGCGCCGAGGTGCCTTGCCCGCCAGGTAGGAGGCTGCGCATGCACCGAAGAGCGAGCCGACGTTCATGATCATGGTGAACGCCAACGAGTCGGCCAGCGAGTAGCCCCGCGAGACCAGCAGGATGGGCATCAGGAACAACAGGGTGACCTGGGCGCCGAAGGACATCCACGATGCCGCTCCGATTGCCATGGTGCGCTTGAGGTTCTCGCCCTTGAACACCTCCGCGTAGCTGCTCTTCACCTGTTCGGGGATGTCCGCGTCGGTGACGAATTGCTTGGTGATGCCGGGCTTGCGAAGCCCTGCGATGCTGCCACTGGCCAACCGGGTGAGGCTGATGTTGGCTTCGTCGACCCGACCCTTGGACAGCAGGAAGCGCGGCGATTCCGGCAGGTACCGGCGGAAGAAGACGACGAGGACGGCGGGGACGGCGAGGATCACGTACGTCCAGCGCCACGCGGAGTCGTTGCCTCCGAGCGTGTCGTTCAGCGGCCCGAGCACCAACCAGAAGAAGCCGAAGGAGGCGATGTTGCCGATGCCACCCGAGGAGATGTTGAGCGTCGCGAGCAGTGATCCGCGGTGGCGGGTGGCGACGATCTCGGCCAATATCGCCAGGCCGACGGTGAACTCCCCGCCGAGTCCGATGCCGACGATGAACCGACTCGCGAGCAACATCTCGTAGTTCACCGCCGCAGCGCTGATCAGTCCGCCGAGGGTGTAGACGAGCAGATTGAGACTCAGCGCCATCCGACGTCCCCAGCGATCGGCGATGTAGCCGCCGATCAAACGTCCCGCGAGCCCGCCCAGCACGGTGGCGGTGTTGATCATCGTCAGTTCGGCGTTTCCGATGCCGAACGACTCCTTCAGGAGTGGGCCCATCGCGCCCGTCGAGTTCTGCTCGAGTGAGTCGAAGAACAATCCGGCCATGAGGAGCAGGATCAAGGCGGCCTGTACCCGTCCGAAGCCGATGCGGTCCAGGGCCGCGGTCAGGCCGGGGGATGCGGCGGGGTCGCCAGGTTGTGCGGCTGCCGAGTTGGGCGCCTCGGCAGGGGTCTTGGTGTTCGTGCGGAGAAGGGACATGTCGGGCTCCGAGTGGGTGAGTCGACACCGACGACGGTCGCGACGGTGAGCCGACCTCGAGTCGTCCCTGACCGAAGCCGCGCTGACCAATTTGTATACGAAAGCTGTTACGCACCCGTTTCCCAACAGCGTATTTACGTTACAAACGTGAAAAGGCTACGGATATCGTAATACAATCAGACGGCGCGGTGTCCTAGCTGGTCAGTGATCGAACTTGGCCGCGAAGTACCGCTCGTCGCGGCGGAGGTGCTCGTCCATCAAGTAGCCGGCCTGCACGGTCGATCCGCTCGCAATGGCCTGCGCCAGGACGCGGTGGTCGCTGGTCGACGCGTCGGGATTGTGGCCGAGGGCCCACTGCACGCGGCGGTTGACACTGGCGAGCATCTCGGCCAGCTGACGGTTTCCGGAGGCGGCAGCCACCAGGGCGTGAAACGAGGGCGCATCTGCGTCGACCTCGTGTTGGTCGCCGTGGTCCGCGGTGAAGGCCGCGAGTTCGGTGGCGACGTCGCCGCCGCGGTTCTCGGCGGCCAATTGCGCGGCGAGAATCTCGAGTCCTCTTCGGATCTGGAGGAGTTCGCGACCATCGCGGGCGAGTGTCTCGGATACGGCAGCGCCCCGGTACCGCACGATCGTCACGAAACCCTCGGACTGCAATCTGGCGAGGGCTTCCCGCACCGGAACGCGAGACACGCCGAATCGCTTCGCGATCGCTTCCTCGATGAGCCGTTCACCGCCAGTCAAGCGCCCTGCGAGGATGTCCTCGCGCAGTGCGCCGGCAATGGAGTCGCCGGTGGATTCCACGCGATCAGCCGGCTCGGACATCAGGAGGTCCGTGCCGGCGGGGAGGTGCGCATACCGATGAAAATACCGTGGTGGGCACACGACTGCCGCCCTGCCGTTGGGCAGGGCGGCAGCAGGGGGACGGACGCTCAGACCGCCAGCAGGCGATCGAAGAATTCGCGGTAGCGCTTGAGCGTGATGCGCAGGTCCTCGGTCGAGGCGTCCTCGCCACGCGCCCACTGCTCCTCGAGCTGCGAACGTGAGTGCGAGAAGCTCCGCGTCAGCTGCTCGACCAGATCGGCGACCAGGCCGTCGGCCTTCTGGACGCACTCCTTGGGATCGTCGACGAAGCTCGCCTGGACGTTGTCCCACCGGGCGCGCAGTCCTGCCAGTTCGTCATCGGCGAACAGGTCGTGGTCGTTGCCTCCGGATGCCGGCTGGCCGGCGGAGGCGTCGGTCATGCCTCTGTTGGTGTCGGCGTCCGTGCTGCCGAAGGCGGTGGAGTCATGCTGTGCGACATCGGTATTCATCGTTGCGCCGGGCTGGGCCATCCGCTCGGACGACGGCTGAACCGCTGACTCCGACGACGGTTGTGCCGACCACTCCGTCGAGGGCTCCGCGGGATAGTCCGTCGACGACTGCTGCTGCGCGGGATACTCGGACGAAGGCTGTGTGGGGTATTCGGACGAGGGCTGCGCCTGTCCGGTTCCGTAGTCCTGCCGGTCTCGTGGGTCCATCGGATCGGAGCCCGAGTAAGGGGTGTGCTGATCGTGAGTGGTCATGCGCTTGCCTCCTGTGACTTGTCGTTCTCGACTTCGAGCAATTTCGTGAACAGCGCCCGGTAGTGCACGAACGCTTGACGCTGTTGTTCCGTACCGACGTCACCCCTTTGCTGCGCAAGGTGAATATCGTGTGCTGCGCGGTAATTGGCGACGACGGTCGGGTGGTCCACCGAGATGTCGGCGGCCTGTCGGTCGAAGTCGTCCACGGGATAACCGCGGTCCCGCATCACCTCGGTGACGAGCAGGTCGGCTTCTCCGACGGCGCTCGACGGATGATCGACGAAGGCCGTCTGCACTGCCCGCCAACGGGTCAGGTAGCCGTCCAGTACCGCCGGCGCCAGGGGACGGATATCCAACTCGTCTCGCTTCCGCTCGCGGGCGAGGAGTTCCTTCTCTGCGGCCTTCTCGTCGCCGACCTCCGACACGGTCCGCTCGTATTCCGGTCCGAATCGATTCTTCAACCTGTCCGTGTCGCGGCTCTTCCTACTGGCGATGATGATCGCCGCGACGAAGATCACGACCGCAGCCGCAACCACAATCCACATCCAACTTGGCATGTCGTCCTACCTCCCAATGTCTAGCGGTGGCCTACCCATCAAAGTTTCTACGCAAACGTCAATAATCTTGACTCACTCCGGACAAGCGCCGAAGGGGTTGCCGTGCAACGGCTCCGAAGCGATGCCTCAGTAATAGGTGCGGCGACCGCCGACTGCCCGTCCCATCGAGCCCAGCACCGTCAAGACGAGGCCGACGACGACCAGGATGATCCCGATGGTCCAGAGGATGGAGATCTTGAGGATGAAACCTGCGAGCAGCAGGATGATTCCGAGAACGATCACGGCA
>JAQSXQ010000081.1 GCA_029256565.1 Mycobacterium sp. | reverse complement strand
AGCCCCCACTCGGCCGCCTGGGTTCCCGAGATGCAATCACCGGTGAACAGAAGGCGTTTCGCGCGCTGGTCGCCCAACCGGTGCGCCCACAGGCCCGCGGCGGGCACTCCCCAGACACGCATCGGCGGATAGCCGATCTTGGCGTCCGACGCGGCGATCACCTGATCGGCGTGCAGCGCGATGTCCGTGCCGCCCGCCACGCAGTAGCCGTGGATCTTGACCACGGTCGGCTTGTCCGCGTGCATCAGGCTGGAGAACCCGCGGACGAACCGGCTCATCATCTGGTAGTCGATCATCGGATCCCACGGCTGATCGGGCAGGTGGTTGATGCCCTGCGTCCGGCCCGACAGCACGGTGTCCTTGTACGGATTGCCGCCACCCGCCGACGACGAGCCCTCGGCGTACGCGGACAGGTCGAACCCCGCGCAGAATCCCTCGCCCCGGCCGGACACCAGGATCACGTGCACCGCTGGATCCAGGTCGGCGCGCTCGACGAGTGCGGAGAGTTCGAGTGGGGTGTCGGCGACGATCGCGTTGCCCTTCTCGGGCCGGTTGAAGGTGATCCGCGCGACGCGGTCGGTCACCTCGTACGTCATCGTCTTGAGGTCGTCGAAGTCGACCGGCCGGATCGCATGCGTCATGCGGTCGTCACCACCCTCGGCGAGCGTGCGTGTCTGCGGGCGACACGCCGACCCAGAACCCGAGTTCGCGCACGCTCGCGGCGGGCCGTCATCCCTTGACCAGCGCGCGCTCGATGATCGGCGCCAGGTCCAGCCCGGTCGGCAGCGTCCCGAACGCACCGCCCCACTGCCCGCCGAGCCTGCTGGCCAGGAACGCCTCGGCCACCGCGGGGTGCCCGTGTCGGATGAGCAGCGCGCCCTGCAGCGCCAGCGCGATGTCCTCGGCCACCTTGCGCGCGCGGTACTGGATCGTCGCCACGTCGTCCGCGGACCCGAGCGTCTGGCGCAGCGCCGTCACGTGCGCGTCGTAGCGGGCGTCCTGGCCCGCGGCGGTCGAGAGTTCGTCGAACAGCACCTCGACGCATTCCGGCCGAGTTGCCATGGCACGCAACGTATCCAGCGCGCTGACGTTGCCCGAGCCCTCCCAGATGCCCATCAGCGGGGCCTCCCGGTACAGCCTCGGCATCCCGGACTCCTCGACGTAGCCGTTGCCGCCGAGGCATTCCATGGTCTCCGCCGCGTGCGGGGTGGCGCGCTTGCACACCCAGTACTTGCCCGCGGCCAGCCCGATGCGGCGCAGCAGGGTCTCGCGCTGGTCGCCGTGCACTGCCTTGTCGGTGGCACCGGCCATTCGCATCGCGAGCATCGTCGCCGCCTCGGCCTCCACGGCGAGGTCGGCGAGGACGTTGCGCATCAGCGGCTGGTCGATCAGGTACTCGCCGAACGCCTTTCGGTGCTGCGCATGGTGCACCGCGCGGGTCAGGCCGGTGCGCATGCTGGTGGCGCTGCCGAGTGTGCAGTCGAGGCGGGTGAGGTTGACCATCTCGATGATGGTCGGCACGCCCCGGCCCTCCTCGCCCACGCGCCAGGCGATCGCGCCGTCGTACTCGACCTCACTGGAGGCGTTGGCGTGGTTGCCGAGCTTGTCCTTGAGCCGCTGCAGGTACATCCGGTTGCGGGTGCCGTCGGGAAGCACGCGCGGCAGCAGGAAGCAGGTGAGCCCGCCGGGAGCCTGGGCGAGCACGAGGAAGACGTCGGACATGGGCGCCGAGGTGAACCACTTGTGCCCGGTGATGCTGTAGGTGCCGAAGCCGTTCGGCACGGCCTCGGTGGTTCCCGCCCGGACGTCGGACCCGCCCTGCTTCTCGGTCATCGACATGCCTGCGGTGATGCCGCGCTTGCGGTTGGGGACCTTCATCTGCGGGTCGTAGACGCGGCTGCTGAGCAGCGGTTCGTAGACGGCGGCGAGTTCGGGGTTGAAGCGCAGCGCGGGCACCACCGCGTAGGTCATGGAGATGGGGCAGAGATGGCCGGGCTCGGGTGTCCACACCGACGTCTTCGCCGCGCGGACCACGTGGGCGCCCGGCCGGTCGTCGGCCCATGGCGCCGCGTGCAGGCCGTGAGTCACGGCGACGGTCATGAGTTCGTGATAGGCGGGGTCGTACTCGACTTCGTCGACGCGGTTCCCGTAGCGGTCGTGGGTGTGCAGCACGGGACGGTGCCGGTCGGCCAGTTCGCCCCAGCGCTGCGCCTGTTCGGTTCCGCAGAGCGCGCCCAGCTCGTTGACCTCGTCGGCACCCCATCCGCCGCCCTCGCGAACGAGGGCTTCGGCCAACACCTCCGAGGTCGCCGGGTTGTAGTCCTCCAGCGGCGGAACCTGATTGGTGACGACGTGGGTATCAGCCATGCCCCCACTGTTACATTTTGCCGACAATCGCACAAGATGCGTAATACGGTCGTTTCCCCGACGTGACACGCGCGGGTCCAGGCGGCACAGTGTTCGGGTGCAACCGAACACCGTCGTCCATGCTGCCACCATCGACCTCGACCGCGCGCCGGTCCCGGCCGAACAGTCGCTCGACGGTGCGCCGACGACCGCCGCTCACCCGGTGACCGAACTCGCCGGGCTCGAGGTCGGCGTGTGGGAGATGACGCCGGGCACGATGAGCGACGTCGAGGCCGAGGAGGTGTTCGTGGTGCTCGCCGGGTCAGCCACCGTCGCGTTCGCCGACGACAGCCCCACCCTGCATCTGCAGGCTGGCGACGTGGTCCGGCTCGCGGCCGGCGCCGAGACCGTCTGGACGGTCACGGAGACTCTGCGCAAGGTCTATCTCACGGGCGTCTGACCGCCTGCGCCGCCACGCGGTGTGCCGGTTGATCGCCAGAGCGATCACGGCGGCGAATGCCCAGCCCAGCAGGATGTCCACGACGTAGTGCTCGGCGGTGTACACCAGCGTGAACGCCATGATGAGTACGTAGGCGACCAGCACCGGGCGCCACTTCTTGTTGACCCGGTGCCAGAGGAACGCGGCGATGGCGGCGGACATCCCGGCGTGCAGCGACGGGATGGCGGCGACGAGGTTGACGTTCGCCTGCCCCTGGTCGATGAGCGCGCCGGCCGAATGCAGGTTCAGCTTCCCCCAACCGCGGGTGACGATCCGCTCGATCCACGGATTCGCGCCGTCCTGACTGGTCTGCATCGCGCCGAGGATTCCGCCGTCGGGCACGCCACGCGGGGAACGGAACATGCACCTCGGTCCGGACGGGCCACCGGCGACGTCGGCAGCCGTACACCGGGCGGCTGCCCACGGCGGCGCCGCGGGCACCAGCGTGTAGACGACCAGCCCAGCGAACGACAGTCCGACGAAGAGCTTGACGAAGGCCTTCCACTCGTCGCGGTTGCGCAGCCACAGGACCGCCGCAACCACGTACGGAAGGATGAAGAAGGACATGTAGACGGTACTGATGACCACTTCCCACCAGGGGGTGGCCGGCACCTTGAGGCGTTCCTGCAGCCACACCGTGGGCATCGTCCCGCCGAACAACCACCGGTCGGCGTCGGCCTGCCAGTGCCACAGCGTCGGCCTGCCAACGAGAGTCGCCGCTCCGCGACTCAGGTCGTAGGCAAGCAGGACCACCGCGAAGGGCAACCAGTCGCGGACGACGTAGAGCATGCGGCGGCCGCGGCCGATGCTGGCGACGAGCAAGCCCGTGGCGATGTAGAGGAGCAGCAGTTCCCGGTTGAACGCGAAGCCGTCGGTGACGGTGCGGTAGACGATGACGAACGCCCACGTCGCGATTGCCGCCCACCGCAGGATGCGAAGTCGTTCACCACGCCGATCCCGGGCGGCGGGCGGATTCAGGACCTGCCCGAACCCGATCGACGGTCCATCGTCAATCGCAGACACATCGACCTTTCGCCGGAGCGGGACATCGTGCGAGCCGGTCAGTCGAACAGGCTCGGGGTAGCGGCGCCGGGTACCGCCATTCCCCGAGCCAGACTAGTTAACCGTGTGGCCATCCACCGTTCGAGACGCGTTCACGGCGGTTGCGGTCGGCGCAGGCAATCGCCACTGCCCGTCGGGCCGAGCGGACGCCATAACCCCTTCGTTATCCGATCTTGATTGGTCGACCCATTCGCCACTCCCGTAACGCGGTCGATGCCACCTTTTTCACATACCATTTACCCGATTTGGCAGGCAAACAAGATCAGTCACCGTTGGCTATGACGGCATATAAGTCTTGATCTGCATGTTCATACCGCTATCGCGGCTATAGCAAATTAGCTAGACATGGGTGCAGCAACGTCTTTCATCAGCTAAACTGACGACGACGTCAAACCATTTATCGTTTCTCCGAACTCCCCCGTGCGCATTACTGCGCACGAGGGGCTTCGTCCTGAGCATTTGGGGTCGTGCGTCATGCAATACAGCAATTTCGTAGGTCGAGTGGGCGCCCTTGCCGTCGCGTTGGGCGTCGGCACCGCCATCGCCACACCGGCGGGCGTCGCCTGGGCGAGCCCGGAAGCCGCCGGTGACTCGACGACTACTGCAAGCCAGGAAACTGGCGATGGCGCGCCCGCCGCCGGCTCCTCACCGTCGCCTGCCGACACGACTGCGCCGCCGACGACCAATGCCACACCTACCGATTCCGCGCCGACCACGCCCGTGGCGAACGACGCCGCGACCACCGCCCCCGCGCCCACCGCCGGCTCTGCCACGACAGTGGACGTCGCGCCCGGCGTGATCGTCTCGCATTCCGGTGGGGCGCAGACGTCGACCTACGGCTCCAACGCGACGGAGCCGACCGGCAAGAACAAGCCGCGGCACGACGACGACACGGCATCCCGTGACACCACTCCCGCCGCGACCATCAGCGGACCTGCCGCCACCTCCTCGTCCGCCACGGAGCCGAAGTCGCCCGCAGTCCAGACCACCTCGGCGCAGACGCCGTCGACGGCCACGACCGCGCCGGCAGCCCCGGTGGTCTCGTCCACCACCATCGCCCCGGCGTCGCTGACGCCGACTCCCCCGGCACCCGCCGTCGCCGTCGCTCCGGTGCAGAACGTCGTGTCGACGGTGCTGAGCAATGTCGTGGCGCCCGCATTGACGTCATGGCTGTCGGCGATGCAGCGCGGCTGGACGGAATCGCCACTGGCGTGGATGTTCCTCGCGGCCGCCCGCCGCGAGATCGGGACGGCAGCGGTGACCGAACCCGCGCCTACGGCCATGCGGTTGGCCGCGGCCCAGGTCGTCGCTACGGCCGTCGTGAATCAGGCTCCGACGGCCACGGCGACTTTCCTGGTCCCCAATCCCCTGACCGGTGCCGTGACCGGCACGATCGTCGCCTCCGACCCCGAAGGCGTGAAGCCGACGATCACCCTGACCACCAAACCCGCTGTCGGGACGTTCGTCTACAACGCCACCACGGCGACGTTCACGTACACGCCCACCACGGCGCAGCGATTCCTCGCCGCCGCCAACCCAACGGGGGCAGGCACCATCGCGATGACGGTCACCGTGTCCGACGGGGTCAACAAGGTGCCCGTTCAGATCAACGTGCCGATCGCGGCCATCCCGATGGGCGTTCGCACCGACATCGGTGGCGTGAGCGGGGCCGGAGCCATCACCGCCACCAACACCCGCGTTTACGTAACCAACCGCGACGCAGGCACCGTCACAGTGATCGATACCGTGACTGCGAAGGTCGTGGGCACTTACTCAGCGGGAACCGCACCCGACGGTGTTGCCGTGAGACAAGACGGCAAGTGGCTATACGTTTCCAGCTCAAGCAATAACACGGTAACGGTTCTCGATACGGCGACCGGCGCGATCAAGGCAACCATCGCTGTCGCCAATCCGACCGCCATCACGATGAGCCCTACAGACGCGTTCGTTTCCGTGATCAGCTATAGCGGCGGGGCGGTGCTGCGCATTAACGCCGCGACGAACACGGTGACCACCACGACCAAATTGCCCGTCGGCTATCGACCAACCGGAATAGCGGCGAGCCCGGACAACACCCAGATGTATCTCACGGCTGAAACACCCGCCGGCGGCACGGTGTTGCTGAGTTACACCCCGACGTCGACTAAGGCGACCGTCATAAAGACCCTGGCCAGCAGAGCAACCGTCATGTCGGTCGGTTCGGACAGTACCAAGTTGTACGTCGGCGCCGAAGACGCCTCTGTGTCCGTGATCGACCTTGCGACTCGAAGCATCATCAGACGAATCAAGGTCGGTGACGTACCGACCGCAGTAGCCGTCAGCCGCGATCTCTCTGCCTTAATGGTGACCGACCGCTCCGGCCGCGTCGCCGCGTTCAATACCGCCACGGGCGCGATGCTCGGCGCCGTAGCCGCCGCAGCGCCCTCAGCCACGCAACGACCCAGAGCGGTCGTCAGCCCAGACGGCACCGAGCTGTACGTGACCGACGGCCCAGCCGGCGTCGTCCACGTCATCTCACTGACCGCCCCCAACTCCAATCCTGCAGCGGGGACGCCGACGACGAGCGCTCCCAACGCAACCACAGGCGCCATCACCGGCGCCCTCGGTGTGACGGACCCCAACGGAGACCCGTTGAGCTACACCGTCTCCGGCGCACCAACCAAGGGAAACGTGGTCGTCGCCGCGAACGGAACCTTTACCTACACGCCGTCCGCGGCTGCCCGGCACAACGCCTCGACGGTCGGCGCGCCCGCAAGCGTCACCACCGACACGTTCACCGTGACGGTGACCGACGGCAGGCGTGGCGTCGTCACGACCACTGTCACCGTGAGCATCAGCCCAACCAACAAGGTGCCGACCGTGACCAGCACAGTCGGCGCGCCCAGTATCGCGACCGGCGTCGTGACGGGCAATGTCACGGGCGTCGACCCCGACAACGACGCGCTCACGTACACGCCATCGGGCGCACCCACCAAGGGCACCTTGACCGTCACCACCACAGGCGCTTTTACCTACACCCCGACGGCTGCGGCGCGCCATGCCGCTCAGAAGTTGGGTGCCACGGCGGCCGATAAGGAGGACACCTTCACCATCACCGTGAACGACGGGCACGGTGGAGTTGTCACCAGGGCCGTGACCGTGTCGATCAGCCCCACCAATGTCGCGCCCACCGGCGGCGCA
>JAQSXQ010000080.1 GCA_029256565.1 Mycobacterium sp. | reverse complement strand
TTGACTGCGCTGACTGCCATGTCAGGCGATCTCGCGGTTGATCATCACGTGCTTGATCTCGGTGTACTCCTCGAGGGCGTAGACCGACATGTCCTTGCCATTGCCGGACTGCTTGAAGCCGCCGTGCGGCATCTCGGGTGTGACGGGCAGGTGGTCGTTGATCCAGACGGTGCCGAACTGCAGATCGCTCGACGCGGTCATGGCCTTCGAGAGGTCGTTGGTGAAGACCGATGCGGCAAGGCCGTATTCGGTGTCGTTCGCCCAGGCGATGACGTCGTCGCCGTCGTCGAACCGCGTCACCGACGTGACAGGACCGAACACCTCCGTGCTGACGATCTCGTCGCCCTGGAGGGCGCCGACGACGACGGTGGGGGCGGTGTAGAAGCCGGTGCCGGGGTTGTCGCCCTGGATCAGCTCGGTGTGGCCGGTGGCCTTGGCCCGCTCCACGAAGCCCTCGACCCGGTCGCGGTGGGCAGCGGTGATGACCGGCCCCATGCTGGTGTTCTCGTCGGCGGTGTCACCGAGATCGAGTTCCTTCACCGCCTTCTCCAGGCCGGCGACCAACTCGTCGTGCACGTCGGCGTGGACGTAGAGACGTGACGCGGCCATGCAGTCCTGGCCCGAGTTGCAGAACGCCCCCTCCATGATCTTGCCGACCGCCAGCGGCACGTCGGCGTCGGAGTACACCAGCACCGGTGCCTTGCCGCCGAGTTCGAGGTGCAGCCGCTTGAGGTTCGAGTCTGCGGAAGCGTGCATGAGCGCCCGCCCCGTCGCGACCGACCCGGTGAGCGACGACATCCGCACCCGCGGGTGGGCGACCAGTCGGGCTCCGACGTCCTTGCCGTCGCCGGTGACGACGTTGAACACGCCCGCGGGGAAGAGGTCCTCGGCGAGTTCGGCGAGCCGCAGCACCGAGTAGGGGGTGTGCTCGGAGGGCTTGAGCACCAGCGTGTTTCCGGTGAGCAGTGCGGGGGAGATCTTCCAGATCGCCATCAGCAACGGGTAGTTCCAAGGGGCGACCGAGCCGACCACGCCGAGCGGGTCGCGCCGGATGATGCTGGTCTTGCCACGGACGAACTCGGCTGCGGCCCGGCCCTCCATGGTGCGGGCGCCGCCTGCGAAGAACCGGAGGTGATCGGGGATCATCTCCATCTCCTCCAGCGCGAGTCCGATGGGCTTGCCCACGTTGCGCGACTCGATCTCGGCGAGCGTGCGCTGATCGGCCTCGATGCGGTCGGCGAGCGTGAGGAAGGCCCGGGCCCGTTCTCCCACGGGGGTTCTCGCCCAAGCGGGGAAGGCCGCCTCGGCGGCTGCGACGGCGCGGTCGACGTCGGCCGCACCGCCACGCGCGATCTCGGCGAAGGGCTCTCCGGTGGTCGGGGCGTTGACCTGGTCGACGCCGCCGTCGACTGCGTCGGTCCAGGTGCCGTCGATGAACATCTTGGTGTGGAAGGTCATGCTCACTCCTCGGTGGTGGTTGTCGTATCGGTGGTGGGTGCGCCGCCGGCCGCCATGGTCAGCAGGGCGCGGACTTCGTTCTTCGACATGGGTTGTTGCGCAATCGACGTATGCACCATCAGACCCTCGACGACGACGTCGACGAGCCGCGCGGTGGTGCGGTCGAAATGCTCCGCCAAGGCGTCCTCGGCGCGTTCCATCCAGCGCTGGGTCAGGCGCCTGATATCTGGCCTGCGCACTGCGTCGCCGTACAGCTCGTAGGTGACGGCGAGTTCGTTGGGACGGCCCGCGAGGTCGTCGGTGATCGCCGAGGCGATGCACTCGATGAGGTCGTCACCATCGCCGCACGCCGCCAGGCGGGTTTCGAACCGGCTGGCCAACGTGTCGACGTGCGCCTCGAACGCGTGCTGGACGAGGTCGTCCAGCGTGGCGAAGTGGTAGGTGACCGAGCCCAGTGGCACGTCGGCGGCCGTGGCGACGGCCCGGTGCGTGATGCCGGCCACGCCGTCGCGGGCGAGTACGTCCAGGGCCGAGGCCACGATGCGCTCCTTTCTGTCCGGGTCGTGTCGACGTGCCCGCCGCGGTGCGGAACCCATGCCCACTCCTTCGTTAAGAACATTCGTACGCATCGTTGCGGACAAATGTACGTAACGTCGGGCGTCGGCGCGCGGCGAATCGTGAAAGAGGTTGGTGCTAAAACGCTTCGGGTGCAGGCTCGGCCAGGTCGCGCTCGTTGAGCGCCTGGCCGACCAGTTCGTATCGCGCCGGTGCGACGAACCGCAGGTAGAGCCCGTAGGCCGCGCCCGCCAGGAACGCGATGAACACCAGCGACAGCATGACCGCGGCCATCGTGCCCTGGACGCCGAGCAGGACGTCGAGGCTGTCGAGGGTCAAGACGAAGAACCCGGCCAGCCCCACGATCGCCAGCAGCGGTGCGATCACGGTGTTCCATCGCCGCTTGTCGACGTTCGACCTGCGAAAGAACGCGAAGATCGCGATGCCCGCCACGAGCTGGGACAGAATCACCCCGACCGTGCCGATGCCCGTCGCCCAGGTGAACAGCGTCGCGAACGGGTCCTGGTCGAAGAGTGCGAACAGGGCGATCACGATGCCGACGGACGCGCTCTGCGCGATCGCGGCGACCCACGGGGTCTGGCGACGGGGCAGTGTCCATCCCAGTGGCTTCCAGATCAGCCCTTGCCTGCCGAGCGAGAACATGTACCGGGCGACGTTGTTGTGGAAGGTGACGATGGCCGCGAACGTCGCGGTGACGATCAGGATCTGGAAGAGCAGCGAGACGTTGTGGCCGATGATGGTGTCGCTGGCCACGAAGATGAAGTTGCCCCCGGTTTCGGTGGCGATCCCGACGACCTCGTCGATGCCCATCGCGTTGATGATGAGCCAGCCCGACACCGCGTACAGGACGCCCATGAACGCGATGGACAGGTACGTCGCGCGGGGGATGGTGCGCGCCGGGTCACGTGCCTCCTCGCCGTAGATCGCCGATCCCTCGAAGCCGATGAACGAGGCGTGCGCGAACATCAGGGCGACGCCGAGTGCTCCGCCGAGCACCACGCTCGGCGCGAACGGCTCGAAGGAGAACTGCGACACGGGGACGGCGTCACCGAACAGGCTGAACGCGCTGAGAATGGCGATCACGGTGACTTCCAGCGTCATGAACACCCCGAGGACCTTGGCGCCGGAGTGCACGCCTTGGACGCCGAGGCCCAGACACAGCACCAGGGCGCCGAACGCGTAGACCCACCAGGGTATTTCGACACCGAGCCGAGGGTTGAGCAACTCAGAGGCGTAGTAACCGAAGCCGCCGTACAGACCGGCTTGGATCGCGTTGTAGGCGAAGATCGCGAGGAACGCCGATCCCAGCCCGGCGATCCGCCCGAGACCGAGCGTCACGTAGGCGTAGAAGGCGCCTGCGTTGGTGACGTGTCGGCTCATCGCGACGTATCCGACGGCGAAGATCATCAGCACCACCGCGGCGATGACGAAGGCCCCTGGCATGCCGACGCCGTTGCCCGCGCCGATGATGATGGGGTAGAGCGCGACCACGACGGTCAGTGGCGACGCCGCAGCGATGATGTAGAAGAAGATGCTCGGCACGCCGAGGCTGTTCTCCCTCAGGCCATGGTTGCGCCGCCCGGCAGGCGGCGACGTGTCGGACGGTGACGGATCGACGGCCGGTGGCGCCGGCCGTCGCGGGGGCAAGGATGCAGTGACGTTCTCCATAGTCGTTCATTCCTCGTGTCTTGGGCGTGTGAAGGGTGCGGTGACCAGGCCCCGGCTAGGGGTCTCCCTCACCTCCTCATGTCGAGAGCGAGGTCTAGGAGCAGGTCCTCCTGGCCGCCGACCATCGACCTGCGGCCGGCTTCGACGAGCAGGTCGCGGGTCTCGATGCCCACGTCGGCGGCGATGCGCTCGGCGTGCAGGAGGAAACTGGAGTACACGCCGGCAAAGCCCAGCGTCAGCGTTTCGCGGTCCACCCGGACCGGTCGCTGTTGCAGCGGTCGCACGATGTCGTCGGCGGCGTCCATCAGCGCGTACAGGTCGCAACCGTGGCGCCACCCGTTGAGTTCGGCGACGGCGACGAACGCCTCCAACGGGCAGTTGCCCGCTCCCGCACCGAGACCCGTGAGCGAAGCGTCGACCCGGTGCGCGCCCTCGTCGACGGCGACGAGCGAGTTGGCCACTCCCAGCGCCAGATTGTGGTGTGCGTGCACGCCGATGGACGTCGACGGTGCCAGCACGTCGCGGTAGGCGCGCACCCGGTCCCGGACGCCGGTCATCGTCAGCCGGCCACCGGAGTCGGTGACGTAGACGCATTGGGCGCCTGCGTCCTCCATGACCTTCGCCTGCTCGGCGAGACGGTCGGGTGGAGCGAGGTGCGACATCATGAGGAAGCCTGCGACGTCGAGACCGAGGTCCCGTGCGGTGCCGATGTGCTGCCGGGCGATGTCGGCCTCGGTGCAGTGGGTGGCCACCCGTACCGAGGTCACGCCGAGGTCGGCGGCTGCGCGCAGGTCGTCCAGCGTCCCGATCCCCGGAATGAGAAGGGTTGTCAGGCGGGCATTCTGGACGACATCGGCCGCCGCACTGATCCACGCTCCGTCGTCGTGCGCGCCTGCGCCATAGGTGAGGCTGCCTCCGGCAAGACCGTCGCCGTGCGCCACCTCGATCGCCGCGACACCCGCCGCGTCGAGTGCGCCCGCGATCAGCCTGACGTTGGCCAGACTGAACGAGTGACCGACGGCGTGCATGCCGTCGCGCAGCGTGACGTCCTGGACGTACACCTCGGTCGTCATCGGACGGGCTCCGGCGTCATGGTGACCAGCCGTTCGCCGACCCGAACGGCGGCTGCGGTCATGATGTCGAGATTCCCCGCATACGCCGGGAGGTAGTCGGCGGCGCCCTTCACTTCGAGGAAGACCGTCACCTGGGCCAGGTCGCCGTCACCGGCAACCCCGGCCAGCCGCCGCCGAGGGTCACCCTGTGGGACGGGTGAGATGCGGACCTGCTGCGCCAGGCGATATCCCGGCACGTACCGCGCGACGTCGGCGACCATGGCCGTGACTGCCGACTCGAGCACGTCCTCGTCGGTCGCGGACACCAGCGCGGCGACGGTGTCGCGCATCAGCATCGGCGGCTCGGCCGGGTTGAGGACGATGATGGCCTTGCCGCGGGCAGCGCCGCCCACGATCTCGATGGCGCGTGCCGTCGTGCTGGTGAACTCGTCGATGTTGGCGCGGGTTCCCGGGCCTGCCGATCGCGACGAGATGGACGCGACGATCTCGGCGTAGTGGACCGCGGTGACGCCGGCCATCGCGGCGACGACGGGAATGGTGGCCTGACCACCGCACGTCACCATGTTGAGGTTCCGGTGCCCCGTGACGCGGGACATGTTGACCGCGGGCACCACGAAGGGGCCGATCGCCGCGGGGGTCAGGTCGACGACGCGCTTGCCGGATCGGGCGAGCGTGGCGTCGTTGACGTGGTGGGCACTGGCACTGGTGGCGTCGAACACCACCTCGACGTCGTCGAATGCGTCGAGTTCCAGCAGCCCGTCGACACCACCGGCGGTGACGGCCACGTCGAGGGCCGATGCCCGTGCGAGACCGTCACTGGCGGGGTCGATTCCCGCCATCGCCGCGATGTCGAGCACCTTGGAGCGGCGCAGTTTCGTCATCAGGTCGGTGCCGATGTTGCCCGAGCCGATGATTGCGGCCAGATGTCGTCGAGTCACTCGTCGTCCGTTCGCCCGTTCTCGAAGTCAGTTGGTGAGCGCGTGAGCGGCGGTACGCGGGGCGGGGGACACTGCCACGTCCGGGGCGCTGGTCTGCACCAGCTCGTTGAGGATCGCGGCGTGGCGGACCTTGTGGCGCACCAACTCCGAGTGGAACTCGGGGCGGACCCAGCCGTTGTACATGACGGCCTCGGACTCGCCGGGCTCGATCTTGAAGTAGACCGGCCCTGCGACGCGGGCGATGTCGCCGGCCTCCCAGAGCCGGTTCATCCCGCCGAAGGACTCGAAGGTCTCGGCCCAGACGTCGAGCGGGATGTCGACCGAGTTCCTGATGGCGGCGAGCATCGGCCGGGACAGGTCGCCGACGGGATTGACGCTGTCGGCGCCGAGATCCTGCAGGATCCGGATGGACGCCGGGTTCGCGTGACCCGCATAGACGGAGATCTTGAACTTCGCATCCGCGGGGATGTGGCCGGCATCGCGCGCCTTGTTGAGGATGTCGAGCACGCCCTCGTCCCAGACCAACACGCCGCGAATGCCGGTCGAGAAGATCCTGAGGTAGTCGTCGAGCAGGTAGCGGATGTTGTCGAGGCCGCGCACGCGCCGTCCACCCGCCTGGCCCTCGGTGCTCAGTGCCTGACGGCCGAGGTCCCAGCCGGTGCGCGGGCCGGGCACCGCGATCAGTTCGATGGCGCGCTCGGCGGCCAGAGCGGCGACGTCGCTCAGTTCCTTGGTGGTCAGCAGCGTGGTCCCGCCGCCGAAGGCGATGACGCGGTGGACGAAGACGCCTTGCGCATCGGCTTCTTCCAGCATCGCCTCGAGAGTCGAGAGGCGTTCGACGCCAGAGATTTCCAGTCGGTACTTCCCGCCGTCGTCGAACGCCTTCGTAGACGGGGTGAGGGCGTAGTCGTCGGCCGTCAAGAGATCTTGCGAGGCCAGGATGCTGGCTCCGTCGACCTTGGAGGTACGGCTTTCGGCTGCGGTGGGCATCGCGTCTCCTTCGAGGAACGGACTGCGCTGATCCGTATTTCACTGAGTGATAACTAACTGCGCTGAATGAAATCTAGGATGTGCGAACCCACCTGTCAACAGGAACGGCTCGATCACTGAGTACTGGTAACCTTCACTGAGTGAAAACAGCATCGGTCTCGGAGAAGCCATCGACTCTCATCGGCGTCGAGCGCACGGCAAGGATCCTCACGGCCGTGGCCGATTCCGAGGTCGGAAACCTGACCGAAATCGCAAGGCGCACAGAGCTGAACGAAGCGACGGTGCTGCGGTACCTCAACTCGCTGTCGTCGCTCGGCTACGTCGAACGCTTCAACGCCAACCAGTACCGGCTGGGCTGGGAGATCTTCCGACTCGGGCAGCGTGC
>JAQSXQ010000079.1 GCA_029256565.1 Mycobacterium sp. | reverse complement strand
GGGAACTCCTCGACGCTCGGCAGCACCGGCATCAGGGCGCGCTCCGCGAGCGCTCCGTGGCCGATCTCGCGACGCTTGGGCGAGCCAACGCGGCCGGTCTCACCGGTCGAGTACGGCGGGAAGTTGTAGTGGTGCATGTAGCGCTTGCTCGTCTCGGGTCCGAGCGAGTCGATCTGCTGCGCCATCTTGACCATGTCCAGCGTGGTGACGCCCATGATCTGGGTTTCGCCGCGCTCGAACAGCGCGCTGCCGTGCGCACGCGGGATGACGGCCACCTCGGCCGAGAGGGCGCGGATGTCGGTGATGCCGCGACCGTCGATGCGGAAGTGGTCGGTCAGGATGCGCTGGCGGACGAGCTTCTTGGTCAGCGAGCGGTACGCCGCGCCGATCTCCTTCTCGCGACCCGCGTAGGTCTCGGCGAGGCGCTCGAGCACCTCGACCTTGATCTCGTCGGTGCGCGAGTTGCGCTCTTCCTTGCCCGCGATGGTGAGCGCCTCGGACAGCGCGTCGGTGGCCACCGAGGACACGGCGTAGAACACGTCGTCCTGGTACTCGGGGAACAGCGGGTAGTCGGCCGTCTCCTTGCCTGCGGCCTCGTGCAGCTCCTGCTGCGCGGTGCACAGCGCGGCGATGAACGGCTTGGCGGCCTCGAGGCCCTCGGCCACGACGGCCTCGGTCGGGGCGCCCGCGCCACCGGCGACGAGTTCGATGACCCGGTCGGTGGCCTCGGCCTCGACCATCATGATCGCGACATCGTCGTCGGTCTTACGACCTGCGACGACCATGTCGAACACGGCGCCCTCGAGCTGCTCGACGGTGGGGAACGCGACCCACTGGCCGTCGATGAGCGCGACGCGCACGCCGCCGACGGGGCCGGAGAACGGCAGACCCGAGATCTGCGTCGACGCCGATGCGGCGTTGATCGCCAGCACGTCGTACAGGTCCTTGGGGTCCAGGCTCAGCACGGTGACGACGACCTGGATCTCGTTGCGCAGACCCGAGACGAACGTCGGCCGCAGCGGCCGGTCGATAAGGCGGCAGGTGAGGATCGCGTCGGTGGAGGGACGTCCCTCGCGCCGGAAGAACGAGCCGGGGATGCGTCCCGCGGCGTACATGCGCTCTTCCACGTCGATCGTCAGCGGGAAGAAGTCGAAGTGATCCTTCGGGGTCTTGCTGGCCGTGGTGGCCGACAAGAGCATGGTCTCGTCGTCCAGGTAGGCGACGACCGCGCCTGCGGCCTGCTTGGCCAACCGGCCGGTCTCGAAGCGGATGGTGCGGGAGCCGAAGCTCCCGTTGTCGATGACGGCGGTGGCTTCGAAGACGCCGTCTTCAATCTCTACTGCAGACATACGTGTCTGACCTCTTTAATTCTCGTGTTCGTCTGTTTCGCGACGTCACTCGCGGGCCCCCGGCAAATCCTGACGGCCGTCGATCGAAGCGGCCGGATCGAGATCCGGCAGCCACTACCGAAGACCGCCCATTCGAGTTCGGGCGCGGGCGGTGACGCACTGGGACTCATCGCGCGGTTCTGCGCGAATCGCACCGATCGTTCGAGCCGATGCGGCTCAAAACATCTTTCATGCTACATGGCGGCATGCAGCCGACCCCGCAGCGGCGAGGGGTCAGGCCACGTCCTCGACGCACACCGTGAACTGGCGTTCGTCGTACGGGTAACCCACCCCGGTGCTGCACTGATCGACGTTGGCCACGCCGTCCAGGATCTGCGTCGCGCGCTGGCGGTGCGGCGCGGACTCGTCGTTGCAGTCGACGCGGAACGGATCGGTGGCGTTCTCGGGGTCGATGCTCATGCAACCGCCGACCACCCAGTCGATGTCCATGCAGATCGTGTTGCCGGTTCCGCTGAACGACGACATCGTCGAGTAGTAGGAATCGACGTCGGTGGGGCACCCGTCGGTGTTCTCGACGGTCTCGACCACCTTGAAGTTCGACGCGGTGCTCCCGCAGTCGACCTTGCTTGCCTCCGGGCGGTCGGGAGGTCCCCCGACCTTGAGGCAGTCGCCCACCTGCATGTCCGCTGCGGCCGCCGATGAACAGCCGGTGGTACCGGCGACCAGCAGGCCCGCAGCGACTGCGAGGAGGTGAGCGCGGATGCGCACGTGCGTCAGCGACGCAGGCCCAGGCGCTCGATCAGCGAGCGGTAGCGGGCGACGTCGACGGCGGCGACGTACTTGAGCAGACGACGGCGACGGCCGACGAGCAGCAGCAGGCCGCGACGCGAGTGGTGGTCGTGCTTGTGCATCTTGAGGTGCTCGGTGAGGTCGGAGATCCGCTTGGTGAGCATGGCGACCTGAGCTTCCGGCGAACCGGTGTCGGTCTCGTGCAGGCCGTACTGGCCGAGGATTTCCTTCTTCTGCTCAGCAGTCAAGGACATGATGAACTCCATCTGTTTCAGTCCGCGAGTAACTACGTGAGCGCGGCCGCCGCGAACTGCAGCGCGCGCTGGGTCGCCGGGAAGTCTAGCTCAGCGCAGGCGCAGGCGACGAATCGCTGCTCAGCGGTCAGAAGGTCTCGCGCAGGATCGAGCGGGCGCGTTCGGTGTCGCCCTCCATCGCCGTGATCAGTTCCTTCACCGAGTCGAACTTCTCCTGACCGCGCACCCGTGCGACGAAGTCGACGGCCACGTGCTGGCCGTAGAGGTCGGCCTCGGTGTCGAGGACGAAGGCCTCCACCGTGCGCGTGCGGCCCGAGAACGTCGGGTTGGTGCCCACCGACACCGCCGCCTGATAGCGCTCGCCGGGGATCACCGTCCCCACCCCGGGGCCGTGCCCCAGCAGCGTGAACCAGGCGGCGTACACGCCGTCGGCGGGGATCGCGGAGTACATCGGTGGGGCCACGTTCGCGGTCGGGAAGCCCAGTACCCGGCCGCGCCCGTCCCCGCGCACCACCACGCCCTCGACCCGGTGCGGCCGGCCCAGCGCCTCGGTCGCGGCGCCCATGTCGCCCGCGTCGACGCACGACCGGATGTAGGTGGAGGAGAACGTGACCGTCTCGTCGCGTTCCCTGGCCTCGGAGACCAGGTCCATGCTCTCCACCGCGAAGCCGAACCGTTCGCCCGCCTTGCGGAGCATGGCGACGTTGCCCGCAGCCTTCTTGCCGAACGTGAAGTTCTCCCCCACCACGACCTCGACGACGTGCAACCGTTCGACGAGCAGTTCGTGGATGTAGCGCTCGGGCGTGAGCTTCATGAAGTCGGTGGTGAAGGGCATGACGAGGAAGACGTCGATGCCGAGTTCCTCGACGAGTTCGGCACGCCGCGTCAGCGTCGTCAGCTGCGCGGGATGGCTACCCGGGAACACGACCTCCATGGGGTGCGGGTCGAACGTCATCAGGACCGTGGGGATGCCACGGGAGCGTCCGGCCTTGACCGCGTGATTGATCAACTCGGCGTGTCCGCGGTGCACACCATCGAACACGCCGATGGTGACGACGCATCTTCCCCAGTCCGTGGGGATCTCGTCCTGCCCCCGCCAGCGCTGCACACCGTCAGCCTACGGCGCGGACGCTCCGGCGGGGTCGCTGGATCCCCGGTTGAGGCGATGATTGCCTAAACTTCTCCGGTGTGAGCCCCGAAGGTAACCCCCGCGACCTGTCGTCGGTGGCTCAGGACTACCTGAAAGTCATCTGGACGGCGCAGGAGTGGTCGCACGAGAAGGTCAGCACCAAGATGCTGGCCGAACGCATCGGGGTGTCGGCCAGCACCGCGTCCGAGTCCATCCGCAAGCTGGCCGATCAGGGCCTCGTCGACCACGAGAAGTACGGCGCCGTGACGCTCACCGACGCCGGTCGCCACGCCGCGCTGGCCATGGTGCGCAGGCACCGGCTCATGGAGACCTTCCTGGTCAACGAACTGGGCTACGGCTGGGACGAGGTACACGACGAGGCCGAGGTGCTCGAGCACGCCGTGTCCGACCGCATGCTCGATCGCATCGACGCCAAGCTCGGTTACCCGACCCGCGATCCGCACGGCGATCCCATTCCGGCCGCCGACGGCAGGGTCCCGACGCCGCCGGCTCGCCAGCTCTCGGTGTGCATCGACGGCGACGCAGGAACCGTCGCACGCATCTCCGACGCGGACCCGGAGATGCTGCGCTACTTCGACAGCGTCGGCATCAGCCTGGACTCCCGGCTCAAGGTCGTGGCCAGGCGGGACTTCGCGGGCATGATCTCGGTCGCGATCGAGTCGCCGACCGGCTCCGACGTCCCGTCGACCACCGTCGACCTCGGGAACCCCGCCGCCGAGGCGATCTGGGTGGTCGGCTGACGGACGCGGCAGCGCGATCGGCCTCGACCCACCCCGGCCGAGGTGCACGCTTGCCGACCCCTCGCCGCTAAACGCTTTCGGCAAGCGTGCACTCGGCGCTGTACCGCTGCGTCAAAACATACATTCAGACTGGTATCCAAGCAACGGATAGGCAAAGAATTTGCGGATCCGTCAGGGTGACGGCATCCCTTCCTGCGCCAGGGCCTCCCGGAGATCCTTGTTCAGCTTCGAACAGGCCCGGTTCCAGCGCCGACGCGCGCGACCGGGGTCGTCGTCGACGAACCCCGCGACGAGGATGCCGCGCAGTGCGTCCATCGCCGTGTAGAGGACGTAGCGAAGTTCCTTGTCGTCCGAACGATCCGGCAGCAGCGAGTCGATCGCGGCGAACATCGCACCGTTGACGACCGGTTCGACCCGCTGGACGTGCCCGGCCAGCACCGGATCGGTGCGGCCGGCTATCCAAAGTTCAAGCGTCGCAACGAAGAACGGGCCCTGATGGGCCTCCCACAGGAACTCGAGGACCGTGGCCGCGGGGTCGGGACTCTCGTGGAGACGGCTCAACTCGCGGACCACCGCCCTGGCGCGCTGCTCCGCCAGGTGCTCGATCGCCGCGATCACGAGGTCTTCCTTGGCCCGGAAGTGGTGGATCTGCGCACCGCGGGTCACTCCGGCCAGCTCGGCGACGCGATGGGTGGTGGTGCCTGCGTAGCCGTAGGTCACCAGACACTCGACGGTGGCGTCCAGCAGGCGCTGCCGCATCGCCGCGCTGCGCTGCGCCTGGGTGCGCCGTGCGACGGGAGTGTCGGCCCGGTCGCGTGTGCTGACCATGACTCACCTCCCCCGCTGCGGGTATGTGCCCGCCAGGTTACCGCCCAAGCGGCAGGTAAGTGGGGGCCCGCCGATTACCATCCTGCGAATGGCGAAACTCGAGCTGTCCCGCAAGTTGGCGCTGTCCCCCGAGGAAGCCTGGACCCACGCGTCCGATCTGTCCGGGATGGGTGACTGGCTGAGCATGCACCAGGGGTGGCGCTCCGATCTCCCCGAGGAACTCGAGGTCGGCACCAAGGTGGTCGGCGTCGCCGGCGCCAAGGGCTTCCGCAACCGCGTCACCTGGACCATCCAGAAGGTCGATCCGCCGCGACTGCTCGAGATCACCGGCGACGGGGTCGGCGGCACCAGGTACAAGCTGAGCCTGCAGGTGTCGCCGGCGAAGGAGGGGTGTTCGTTCAGCGTGAAGATCGACCTCGGCGGTGCGCCGCTGTTCGGCCCCGTGGGCATGGCCGCGTCGCGCGCCGTCAAGGGCGACATCGAACGCTCGATCAAGAAGTTCGAAGAGCTCTACGCGTCCTGACCGATCGGCCTGGCGACCTACAGCGTCGCGGGCCGGACGACGACCACCGACTTCGTGCGGGCGCCCTCGTCGGTCAGTAGGGCGACGACGTCGCCGTCGGGTGCGGTCGCGGCGTAGATCCCATCGATCCCTGCGGCCGTCAGCGCCCGTCCGTGCCGCGCCGACTCCGCCTCCTCGGCGAGGAGTTCGCGGCGCGGGAACGACTGCAGGCACGCCTCGTCCAGCGACAGGCTCAGCCGCGGCGCGTCGGCGAGTTCGTCGAGCGTCCGCGCGCGGTCGAGCCCGAACCCGCCGACCCGGGTTCTGCGCAATGCAGTGAGGTGACCGCCGACGCGCAGCGTTTCGCCGACGTCGCGCGCCAGCGCCCGGATGTAGGTGCCCGACGAGCAGTCGACCTCGACGTCGACGTCGACCACCTCACCGTCGCGCCGCACCGCCAGCACGTCGAACCGGTCGATCCGGACCCGGCGCGCCGCGAGTTCCACCGACCGCCCCTCGCGCGCCAGCTTGTAGGCGCGTTCACCACCCACCTTGATCGCGCTGACCGCCGACGGCACCTGGTCGATCTCGCCGCGCAGCGGGGCCACCGCCGCCTGGATCGCGTCGTCGGTCAGGTGTCCGGCCGAAATCGTCTGCAGCAGTTCGCCTTCGGCGTCCTCGGTCGACGTCGACTGCCCGAGCCGGATGGTGGCCGCGTACGACTTGTCCGTCGCCGTCAGCAACCCCAGGATCTTCGTCGCCCGCTCGATGCCCACCACCAGCACGCCGGTGGCCATCGGGTCCAGCGTTCCGGCGTGACCCACCTTGCGCGTGCCGAACAGCCGCCTGCACCGCCCGACGACGTCGTGACTGGTCATGCCTGCCGATTTGTCCACGACCACGATGCCAGGGGCCGGAGGTGCGCTCCTGCCCGCCGACCCGCTCACAGGACGATTGCCGTCAGCGCCAGCCCGTCGCGCACCGACCACCGACCGCGCAGCACCTCCAGCGGTGGTCCGTGCTCCGCGGCGGGATCGATCAGGACCCGCGACACGAACGTTCCCGCGGTACCGGAGCCGTCGACCTCGAACGAGATGCGCGCGTCCTCGAACCCCAGCCACCGGTGCGTCAGCGGGAACCACGTCTTGTACGTGGCCTCCTTCGCGCAGAACAGGATTCGATCCCAGTGCAGGTCGCCGGGCAGCGCCCCCAGCTGAGCACGCTCCTCGGGCAGGCTGATCGCGTCGAGCACCCCCTTGGGCAACACGTCGTGCGGCTCGGCGTCGATGCCGACCGACCGGACGTCCGACGACCACCCGACGACGGCCCCGCGGAAGCCCTCGCAGTGCGTCAGGCTGCCCACCACGCCCTCGGGCCAGCACGGTTCGCCCCTGTCTCCCTTGAGGATCGGGACCGGGCCGACGCCCAGTTCACCGAGCGCCTGCCGGGCGCAGTACCGCACGGTCACGAACTCGTTGCGGCGCTTGGCGACCGACCGCGCGATGAGCGGCTCCTCCTCCGGCAGCGGAGCGATGTCGTCGGGATCGGCGTACAGCTCGGCGGCGACGACGCGCGGGGTCAGGACCCCGGACAGCAGGGTTGCGCTCATCGGTGC
>JAQSXQ010000078.1 GCA_029256565.1 Mycobacterium sp. | reverse complement strand
ATCGTCTTCGGCTTCTTCACGCGCAAGGCATGGGAGATCGTCGTCGGCGTCATCGTGCTCTTCGTCTACGGCGGTGTGTTGCTGGGCGTGCTGCCCGGCACGTTCGGAGTGTCGTGGCAGGGCCACCTGTGCGGAGCGATCGCCGGGGTGGTCGCCGCCTACGTGCTCTCCGGTCCCGAGCGCACTGCTCGCGAGCGGCGCAGGGGCGGCGTGGCGCCCCAACTCGGCCGCTGATCACCGGCCGAACGCGCTTTGCTGAAATGAGGTGTGCGCCACACCTGCACCGAATCCCGGTCGCGGTCTCTCTCGGCGTCGTCCCAGGTGAGACGTCACAGCGTGACCAATCGGTGAATCCGGACGCCCAAAGACGCCCAAAGCGGTGATGTTTTCGTCACATGGAGACGGGGCATGGCAAGCTAGTGAGCGTGCGAATCACCGTTCTGGGATGCTCCGGGAGTGTGACGGGGCCTGATTCGCCTGCCTCGGGATATCTGTTGACCGCGCCCGACACGCCACCACTGGTCCTCGACTTCGGCGGCGGCGTCCTCGGCGCCCTGCAGCGGCATGCCGATCCCGGCACCGTCGGGGTCCTGCTCTCGCACCTGCACGCCGATCACTGCCTCGACCTTCCCGGCCTCTTCGTGTGGCGGCGGTACCACCCGACCCCGCCGAAGGGGCGCGCGCTCATGTACGGGCCGGAGGCGACGTGGGCGCGCCTCGGCGCGGCATCCTCGCCCGAGGGGCGCGAGATCGACGACTTCACCGACGTGTTCGACCTGCGCCGGTGGACCGACGGCGAGCACGTCCAGATCGGGTCGCTCGACGTCCTGCCCCGGCTGCTGTGCCACCCGACCGAGTCCTACGGCATGCGCTTCACCGACCCGTCCGGTGCCACGTTCGTCTACAGCGGCGACACCGGGTACTGCGACGCGCTGATCGAACTGGCCAGCGGCGCCGACGTCTTCCTGTGCGAGGCGTCGTGGACCGATTCGCCCGACCGCCCGCCGAAGCTGCACCTCTCCGGAGCCGAGGCAGGCCGCGCCGCGGCCAAAGCCGGTGTCCGCGAACTGTTGTTGACCCACATCCCGCCGTGGACCTCGCGTGAGGACGTCATCGGCGAGGCGAAGGCCGAGTTCGACGGACCGGTGCACGCCGTGGTGTGCGACGAGTCCTACGACGTCACGCGGGCCTGAGCCAACCTGCACCTGGTCGGACCCGGCCGTTAGGGTTGTGCCGTGTCCAGACGAGAAGACGGCCGCCTCGACGACGAGTTGCGCCCGGTGACGATCACCCGCGGTTTCACCAATCACCCCGCCGGGTCCGTGCTGGTGGAGTTCGGTCAGACCCGCGTCATGTGCACCGCGAGCGTCACCGACGGCGTGCCGCGATGGCGCAAGGGTTCGGGCCAGGGCTGGCTGACCGCCGAGTACGCGATGCTGCCCGCGGCCACCCACGACCGCTCGGACCGTGAGTCGGTCAAGGGTCGCGTCGGCGGCCGCACGCAGGAGATCAGCCGCCTCATCGGCCGGTCGCTGCGCGCGTGCATCGACCTCGGGGCCCTCGGCGAGAACACCATCGCCCTGGACTGCGACGTACTGCAGGCCGACGGCGGAACTCGGACCGCGGCGATCACCGGCGCCTACGTCGCCCTGTCCGACGCCGTGACCTACCTGGCCGCGGCTCAGAAGCTCTCCGACCCGCGGCCGCTGTCGTGCGCGATCGCGGCGGTGTCCGTCGGCGTCGTCGACGGCCGCGTGCGGGTGGACCTGCCGTACTCCGAGGATTCGCGCGCCGAGGTCGACATGAACGTCGTCGCGACCGACACCGGCACGCTGGTCGAGATCCAGGGCACGGGCGAAGGCGCCACGTTCCCCCGCTCGACGCTGGACAAGATGCTCGACGCGGCCATGGCCTCGTGCGAGCAGTTGTTCGCGGTGCAGAACGCCGCGCTGGAGCTGCCGTACCCCGGTGTGCTCCCCGAGCCGACGGGCCCGACGAAGAAGGCCTTCGGAAGCTGACCCGGCGTGACTGACCTGCTGGTTGCGACGCGCAACGCCAAGAAGCTCGCCGAACTCCACCGCGTACTCGACGCCGCAGGCGTCACCGGCCTGCGGTTGCTGTCGCTGAACGACGTCCCGGCGTTCGACGAGGCACCCGAGACCGGGGCGACGTTCGAGGAGAATGCGCTGGCGAAGGCCCGGGATGCCTTCCGCGCCACCGGGTTGGCGTCGGTCGCCGACGACTCGGGCATCGCGGTGGACGCACTGAACGGGATGCCGGGAGTGTTGTCGGCGCGGTGGTCGGGTGTGCACGGCGACGACGCCTCGAACACTGCGCTCCTACTCGGTCAGCTCAAGGACGTCCCCGTGGAACGGCGTGGTGCTGCGTTCGTCTCGGCATGTGCGCTGGTGCACGCCGGTGGCGAGACCGTGGTGCGCGGCGAATGGCCGGGTGCGGTTGCGTTCGAGCCACGCGGCGCCGGCGGCTTCGGCTACGACCCGGTGTTCGTGCCGCAGGGGTCGTCGCGGTCGGCGGCCGAGCTGACCCCTGAGGAGAAGGACGCCGCGTCGCACCGCGGCCGGGCGCTGGCCCAACTGGTGCCCGCACTGCGCGCGCTCGTCTGACGCCGCGGCAGCAAATTTTCCATAGCGTAGCTAACGTGTAGTGTGCGCGACGTGGCTCGTCGTGGTTCCGACAGCGCCGGGTCGTCGACTCGGCAGGCGCTCACCGCACGGCACCCGGCCATCCTGATCGCGGTCCTCTCGGTCGCCGGAATCAGCGTCTCCCTGATGCAGACGCTCATCATCCCGCTGATCCCCGAACTGCCGAAGCTGCTGGACGCCGGCCCGTCCGACGCGTCGTGGGCCGTCACCGCGACGCTGCTCACCGCCGCGGTCGCCACGCCGGTGTTCGGCCGACTGGGTGACATGTACGGCGCCAAGCCGATGCTCATCGCCTGTGCGCTGTTGCTGATCGGCGGCTCGCTGATCGCGGCCATGACGACGGCGCTGCTGCCGATGATCGTCGGGCGGGCGCTGCAAGGCTTCGGCATCCCGATCATCCCGCTCGGCATCAGCGTGCTGCGCGCCTGCGTCCCGGCCGAGAGGGTCGGCAGCGCAATGGGTTTGATGAGCGCTTCGCTCGGCGTCGGCGGTGCGCTCGGGCTACCCCTGTCCGCGGTGATCGCCCAGCACTACGACTGGCACATGCTGTTCTGGTTCGCCACGGCGCTCGGCGTCATGGCGCTGATCATGTTCGCCACACTGGTGCCGCACGTGCCCTCGCGCTCGCACGACCGCCTCGATCCAATCGGTGCCCTGCTGCTGGCAGGCGGGTTGGTGACGCTGCTGCTCGGCATCTCGAAGGGTCAGACCTGGGGGTGGACGAGCGGTCTGACGCTGGGCATGTTCGGTTCGTCGCTGGTGGTCTTCGCGGTGTTCGGGTGGTGGGAGCTGCGGGTGTCGTCGCCGACCGTCGACCTGCGGACCACGGTGCGGGCACCCGTGCTCGTCACCAACGTCGCCTCGGTCGCCGTGGCATTCGGCATGTTCGGCCTGTCGCTCGTCGCGCCGCAGATCCTGGAGATGCCGCGCGAGACCGGCTTCGGGCTGGGGCAGTCGTTGCTGGCGACGGGGCTCTGGATGGCGCCGGGCGGGCTCGCGATGATGGTCGCCTCACCCATCGCGGCGCGGATCGCCGCGGTGCGCGGGCCGCGCTTCACGCTGGCCGTCGGTGCCGCGATCATCTCCGGCTCCTACGCCGCGGGCATCGCACTCCTGGCCGCGCCGTGGCAGATCATGCTGCTCAACATCACCGTGTCGGTCGGCGTCGGGTTCGCCTACGCGTCGATGCCGGCACTGATCAACGCGGCAGTCCCCATCTCGGAGACCGCCGCCGCCAACGGGATCAACGCGCTGGCGCGATCACTGGGCACGTCCATCTCCAGCGCGGTGATCGGCGCGATCCTCGCGGGGATGACGGTGGCCCACGCAGGCTCGCAGGTGCCGTCGCTGGCGGGGCTCCGGACGGCACTGCTGGTCGCTGCGGCGGTTGCGGGCCTGGCGGCGGTGCTGGCGTTGCTCATCCCGATCGCACGGCCCATCGAACCCGCAGCGGTGGACGAGGAGGCGGCCGACCTGGCCGCCGTCAGACCCCGAACTGCGCCTTGATCTTCTTGGTCTGGAAGTGCTCGACGATGATGCCGAGCAGCGGAATGGTGCCCGCCAGCAGCACGCCTATGGTCTTGCCGATGGGCCAGCGCACCTTGACGGCCAGGTTCGCCGCGAAGATCAGGTAGATGAAGTAGACCCACCCGTGCACGACGGCGATCCAGCTGAGCGAGTCGTCGCCGAACCCGTACTTCAGCACCATCTCGTAACAGAGCGCGATCAGCCACACGCCCGTCACCCAGGCGAGCACGCGGTAGCCGGTCAGCGCCTTGCGGACGGTGTCGTTCGGCGTCTGCGACGCGGGATCGGAGGCCTGCGGGCGCTGCGCGGGTGCCTCGGGATCGGGGGAGGTCATGGCGTGGTCCTGTCGTTCTCGGTCTGCTTGGATCTGGCGAGTTCGGCGAGGTAGGCGTTGTACTCGGCAAGCGTTGGATCGTCGTCCGGCAGCGCGGGCTTGGGCCGCTCGGGAAGCAGCCCCGCGGGGATCTCGGTCAGTTCGCCGCGGTTCGGCTTGACCGGCGGTGCCTCCTCGTAGCGCACGAACTTGTAGTAGGCGTAGAAGCAGAACCCGGCGAACATCGGCCACTGCAGCGCGTAGCCGAGGTTCTGGAAGCTGCCCGACGTCGACTCGTATCTCGTCCACTGCCACCACGCGAGCGCGAGGCATCCGGCGGCGCCGAGGCACACCAGCAGGATGAGCGCCGGCCTCCTACGCCGTGTAGTGGACATGGGTCAACGGTACCGCGTTAGGATCGCGGCGTTGCGGGCGTGATGGAACGGCAGACATGCCGGCTTTAGGTGCCGGTGCTCGAGAGAGCGTGTGGGTTCGAATCCCACCGCCCGCACTCCACACCGCTAGTCCTCGGCCGACGCGATCAGCGAGCGCAGGTGCACCCCAGGGTTGTCGCGCTGGAAGCCCTCGAGCCGCCACGACGTCGAGAACAGCGCCAGCATCACGCCGTCGCTCCTGGTGAGCACCTCGGCCGACGGCTGCTTGTTGACGAACTCGGCGTCCTCGGGGTCGACGATTCGCGCCACCGAGTACGGCAGCGACTCGAGTGCGATCGGCGCGCTCAACTCGGCGGCCATCCGGTGCTGGGCCACCTCGAACTGCATGGGTCCGACGGCGGCGAACACCGGGGCCTGCTCGCCGCGGCGGTCCGAGCGCAGCACCTGCACCACGCCCTCCTGGTCCAGCTGCTCGATCCCCTTGCGGAACTGCTTGTGCTTGCTGGGGTCGGTGCCGCGGGCCACGGAGAAGTATTCCGGGGAGAAGCTGGGGATCGGCGGAAACCGCACGGGCACATCGCGATACAGCGTGTCCCCGGGGCGCAGCACCGCGGCGTTGGCCAGCCCGATCACGTCACCGGGCCAGGCGTCGTCCAGCGTGGAGCGCTGCTGGCCGAACACCGACTGCGCGTACTTCGTGACGAACGGCTTGCCGGTGCCGGCGTGGGTCAGCACGTCACCACGCTCGAAGGTGCCCGAGCACACCCGGGCGTAGGCGATGCGGTCGCGGTGCGAGGAGTCCATGCCGGCCTGCACCTTGAACACGAACGCGCTGAACGGCGACTCGACGGGCCGGGGCGCCCCGTCCACGTCGACGATCGGCCCCGGTGAGGGCGCCAGTTCCACCAGCACGTCGAGCAGCTGGTTGACGCCGAAGTTCAGCGCCGCCGAGGTGAACAGCACGGGGGACGACTCGCCGGTGCGGAACGTCTCCGGATCGAAGTCCGAGCCGTCCATCGACAGCAGCTCGGACTCCTCGACCGCAGTCTCCCAGTCGGTTCCGGCGGCCTGCAGAGCCTCGTCGGCGGGGATGTGCTCCTCGGGGGCGGCAGTCGCGCCACCGGCGGTGCGCGTGAACCGGATGTAGTGGCCCTTGCGACGGTCCATCACGCCCTTGAAGTCCCCGGCGATGCCCACCGGCCACGTCAGGGGAGTGGTGCGCAACCCGATGCGTTCGTGGATCTCGTCCATCAGCTCCAGCGCGTAGCGGCCAGGGCGGTCCCACTTGTTGATCACCGTGATGATCGGGATGCCGCGGTGCTTGCACACCTGGAACAGCTTCAGGGTCTGCGGCTCAAGGCCTTTCGCGGCGTCGATGAGCATGACGGCGGCGTCGACGGCCGTGAGCACCCGGTAGGTGTCCTCGGAGAAGTCGGCGTGGCCGGGGGTGTCGAGCAGGTTGATGACGCAGTCCTGCCCGGCGGTCGAGTAGTTGAACTGCAGCGCCGTCGACGTGATGGAGATGCCGCGGGCCTTCTCCATCTCCATCCAGTCCGAGACGGTGGAGCGGCGTCCGGCCTTGCCGTGGATCGCGCCGGCCTCGGTGATGACCCTGGCGTGCAGCACGAGGGCCTCGGTCAGCGTCGACTTGCCGGCGTCGGGGTGGCTGATGACGGCGAAGGTGCGGCGGCGGGTGGCCTCGGCGGTGACGCGGGGTGCCGACGGCCCGCCTGTCGCAACGGTGGCATTGGGAGAGTTCATTCTCGGTCCATGGTATTGGGGGTGGCCGCCAAACCCGTAATCGTGACCGCGGGCGGGCGTCAGATCATGTCGTTGCGGGTCAGCCACCGCATCACCGGCCACCCGATGAACACCGGCAGCCAGCACGTCAGCACCCGGTAGAGGAGCACCGACGGCACTGCGATCGCCGCTGGGACTCCGAAGGCGGCGAGGCCACCGATGAGCGCGGCCTCCACCGCGCCGACGCCACCCGGGGTCGGCGCGGCCGAGGCCAGCGTTCCACCGATCATCGTGACGACGGTGACCGTGACGAACGAGGTGTCGCCGCCGAACGCCTCGACGCTGGCCCAGAGTGCCAGTGCTGCACCGAGAGTGGACGTCGCACAGCCGATCACGATCAGCGCGAGGCGCTTCGGTTCGCGCGCCAGCTCGGCGAGGTCGTGCGCGACCTCGCTCAGCCGTGGTCGCACCGCCGTCGCCAGCCACTTCCGCGCCTTCGGAATGAACAGGAACGTGCCGACGACGCCGAGTGCGGCGCCGCCGATCAGGTAGAGCACCGTGGCCGATGGCACGAAGCGCTCGAGGTTCGCCGATGCGCCCGCGAAGGCGGCGAAGAAGATCAGCAGCGACACGTGGGTGATCACCTGCACCGACTGCTGCAGGGCGACGGCCGCGGTCGCGCGCAGGGTGCCGAGCCCGGACTTCTGCAGGAACCGGGTGCTCAACGCGAGGCCGCCGACGCCTGCGGGGGTGGTGGTCGCGGCGAAGGTGGCAGCCACCTGCATGATCGTCAGGTTGAGGAGGTTGACCTTCTCCGACGCGCAGGCCCACAGTGCCGACGCCGCGCCGACGTACCTCAGCGCGGACACCGCGAGGCCCAGCAGTGCCCACCACCAGTTCGCGGTGCTCAACTCGACGAAGAACGCGGGCACGGTGCTGATGAACGGGTAGGCGACGTAGACCAGCGCGACCAGCAGCACCA
>JAQSXQ010000077.1 GCA_029256565.1 Mycobacterium sp. | reverse complement strand
AGCGCCCACGCCCGCCTAGAGTTTGGCCCCTGAGCTGGTGGGGGTAACGAGTGCAGCACGCCGAGACGACGAGTCCTACGGATAGTCGTCGTCCCGCCGGGTGGGGTGGATCCCGTCTCGCGCCAGCACGCTGGGTGGAATGGGTGCGGTCCGATCCGTGGTACTCGACGATCACGGTGGGCATCGACGTGCTCTACGCCGTCATCGCAGTGCTGCTGGCGCACTGGACCATCCCGGGTGACGTGCGGGAGGGCAACCTCGGGCTGTACTCGTGGATCTTCGTGCCGGTGGTCATCGGCGTGCTCGCCACTCGGTCGATGTACCGGCGGAAGCTGAACGACAGTTTCCTGGACGAGTTCGAGCCGGTCGAGACCTCGGTCGCTGTAGCCGCACTGGCGACATTGATGGTGATGCTCCTGCTGGTCCCCCAGACGCCGAGCGGCGGAGTGATCGGCGACCACGTTCGGCCAGGCGACCTGATGGTGCGCATCTGGGTGTTCGCGGCTGTTCTGATCCCTGCCGTACGCCTCCTCAGGTCGCTGGCCAATCGCTTCCTACGGCGTAGGTACCAGGTCGGAGCGCCGACGCTGATCGTTGGTTCCGGTCCTGTGGTCGGCCAGCTGATCACTCGCATGCGTCAGGTGCACGACTACGGTCTGGAGCCGGTCGGTCTCCTGGACGCGGACGAGCCGTCCGACGGCAAGGTGCTGGACGTCCCGCATCTGGGATCCCTGGACAATCTCGAATTCGCCGTGCGCGCAACCAAGGCGGAGGAACTCGTCATCGCGCCGTCGTCGATGTCCGACGACCAACTGGCGCGAATCGCCCACCGGGCGCAGAACCTGGGATTGCGGGTCCGGGTGGTGCCTCGAGTGATGGACGCCGTCGGCGTGGGCACGCGGATCGAGCACTTGGGCGGCGTACCGCTGATGGTGCTCGGCCGCGTCGATCCGAAGGGGTGGCAATTCGCCGTCAAGCATGCCCTGGGGCGGTCCATCGCGGCGGTTGGACTGCTGCTCGTCTCGCCCGTCTTCATCGCACTCGCGCTGCTGGTGAAAGGCACCTCACCCGGGCCGGTCTTCTTCAGCCAGGAACGCGTCGGGCGCGACGGCGAGGTCTTCGGCTGCTTGAAGTTTCGGAGCATGCGTCCGCTCGACCCGGCCAAGGCGGCCTTCGCGCTTCGCGAAGGGGCGGCACCCGGTGGGGTCGAAGGGGACGATCGTCGGACGGCGATCGGCAAGATCATGCGGAAGACGTCGTTGGACGAGTTGCCGCAGCTGATCAACGTCCTACGGGGCGACATGGCGCTGGTGGGACCGCGTCCTGAACGCCCGGAGTACGTCGAGATGTTCGAGATGCACGTGCGCCGTTACGGCGAGCGGCATCGGGTGAAAGCCGGCATCACCGGCTGGGCACAAGTCCACGGCCTTCGCGGGCAGACTTCGATCGCCGACCGCGCGGAGTTCGACAACTACTACATCGAGAACTGGTCGCTGATGCTCGACTTGAAGATTCTCGCGCTCACCGTGCTGGCCGTTCTCAAAAGCGCAGAGGACTAACCCACCGGCTCGGTGCCCGGGCCGGTGTCGGCCTCTGGCGATTGGGTGGCTTCGTCCGCGGTGGACGCCTCGTCTTCCGGCGGGTCATCCAGCACGTGGCCCGGGTTCAACGGCAAGTGCGGGTCTGGCAGTGTCATGAATCCTCCGTCAATGGATGGGGCGAACCAAGCGAACCGCTCCATACCCGGATCGGGCATTCCGGAATCAGACGCAATACTCGAGCGCCATTGGCTGGCCCTGCTGGGCGCACCCGGTACCGGGTGCGCGCCAGCGAGAGGTCAACCCTTTTCCGCCGCCTCATACGCCTCGACGACTTCGGCGGGAATCCGGCCGCGTGTACTCACGGTGTAGCCGTTCTCATTCGCCCATGCCCGGATGGAAGACAGTGGCGTCCTCGACTGCGTCTTGCCGCCACCCTTACGCCTCCGGCTGGCCTTGCGTGGCCGCTCCTCGCCGGAAACCTTCTCTGCGGCTTTGACATACGGCGTCAATGCCTTGTCGAACTTCGCCAGGTTCTGTGCGGAGAGATCGATTCGGTATGCAACACCTCTAACCGAGAACTCCACGGTTTCGCCGCCGCCATCAGTGATGTCGGTTCCGTCAATATCATCCACGACTTGGCGGATAACGCGTTCTGCCATTTCTTTCCTTTCCGCGCCCGCCCCCAAGCGGGAAACTCTACCGGTATAAACCGCTCAAGTCGTACACCTGGGCATGTTGGCGGATCATGCGTAGCCGCGCTAAGCGAATGGCGGTGCAGATACCGTCGTTGTTTCGTCACCGAATAGACGTTGCGGAAGTGGATCCGGAAAGCCGCCGGATATCTTTCATCGCGCGCCGTCGGCGATTCTCCCGGTTTCAGTCGAATTCGTCGGGATCGACGAGCCCACGAATGAAACTCGCGAAATCTACTGCGACAGGAGTGATCCGATAGTCGTCTTCTTGGTCGACGTGTACCACTCGAGGCTCGCCCGTGGGGCCGCACTCGCGATAGTCGAGCATGATCTGCTCGTGGCCCGCCGACGGCGTATCGGCAATTCCGACCCCGAGCGCCGGGTAGCCCCATTCGTCCCGCATGAACGTGGTTCCGAGTTCTCCGCACAGCGAGTAAGGCGCGGTGCGGCCGATGGCGTAGATGCCGGTGACCATTATGTGGTCGTCCGCCCAGCTGGTCGGCTGGCTCATGGGAAACGCCGCGCGGTGCAGCCCACCACCATTGCGGTAACGCGCGAGTTCGACGTAGGCGCTTGGCAGCATGTACCCCAGTTCTGCCTCGATCGAGTCGATCAGCTCATCGCTCGGTGGCGGCTCGGTGTACCCGGCTTCCTGGCCGGCATCGAATAGGCCGTCGAGGTCGACGTCCTCGAAATGCACGGGCTTCATGGCACCACCGTCGCGCACTTCCACCCGGCCGAGCAACACTTAGCCCTTGCGCTAACCAATGCTGCGGTGCAACACTTAGCCTCATGGCTAAGTACGAGGCGGAGCTGGACAGCCTCTTCGACGCGCTCGGCGACCCGACGCGCCGAGCAGTGATTCGGCGACTGGGCAGCGGACCGGCGAGCGTAGGCGAGCTGGCGAGGCCATTCTCGATTGCGTTGCCGTCGTTCATGAAACACGTCCGCACGCTCGAAACCAGCGGATTGATCTCGACGACCAAGACCGGACGGGTGCGGACCTGCTCGCTCAACCGCAAACGGCTGTCGATGGTCGACGACTGGCTCGCCGAACAGCGACACATCTGGGAAGGCCGCACCGACCGACTCGAACGACTCGTCACCGACACCGACACCGACACCGACACCGACACCGACACCGAGGAGACAACATGAGCACGAATACCATCGACCCCACACTCGACCTGGTCATCGAACGGGTGATTCACGCTCCCCGACAGGCGGTTTGGCGAGCATGGACGGACCCGGACCTGCTGGCCCGGTGGTGGACGCCCGCCCCGACCCTCACGCGGGTCGATCGACTTCAAATCCGCCCCGGCGGAGCCTTCGTCACTCGAATGAGCGACGACGGGGACCGGTTCGTCCCGCACACGGACTCCGTGTTCCTCGTCGCGGAAGAAGGCTCCCGCCTCGTGTTCACCAACGCGGTCGACAGTGCGTGGCGACCGGCCACACCGCAGCCGGTGTCCATGACCGCCGAGATCACGTTCGACGACCACCCAGACGGCACCCTGTACCGGGCGGTCGTGCGCCACGGCGACCCGGCTGTCCGGGATCGGCACGAGGAACTCGGCTTCTTCGACGGATGGGGTGCGGTCACCCAGGCGCTCGCCGAACTCGCCGAAGGTGCCGTGACCGCCTGACGGTCAGGGTCACTGACCGTACGTGTACCGCAGATTTCCGTTCACCAGCTCGCCGATGCGTTGGCACATGTGCTTGGTGAGGCGCTCGTCCGGCGGCGGGTCGTCGGCGTAGAGGGACCAGGTGAGATCCGTTCCGCCCTTCGCCGCGACTAGGTCGAAGCGAACCAATGCATCGGGGCGCTTGAGCCAGATCGACGACCACACCACGAAATTGGGCCGTTCGGCTTCGACGACGGAGGGCGCGATTTCGTCGTCCTGCAGGTGGAGCCACGGGCGCACCGGTTGCCGGTGTGGGTCGCAGATGTCATCGAACAGCACCGCTGGTGGCGCGGGCTGGTTGCGTCGACGCGATGCCAGTTCGTGCATGCGCCCACACTATTTCCGGCGGGCGACGGCGGCTTGCCATTAATCGGCTCGCAGGTCCTCTGGCGAGAGACTGTCACCTGGCGTGGGGGTCCGGAAGGGTGGCCGTTCGTCGCCGACCACGTCTTCGAGGCTCTGGTCGGTGTCATCCGGGTCACCGGATGACGGAAGCAGGGGGTCTGAGTTTGCCATGCATGGCAGTGTTCCCAGCCTAGGGAACTGAAACGTGAACAGATCGCTAGGGCGCGCCTCGCGTGAGTGAGCCGACGGGGGTCGGCCCCGATCGATCGAGGAGGGCACGTCCCTCGAAACGCGCCACGCTGCAGGCCTTCACGTCATCGTCCTGGGGTCGTCCCTCTGCGAAGTCGGCCAAGATCTCGCCCATCAGCGCGGAGTACTTGAATCCCTCACCGATGCACCCGCAGCCGAGGACGATTCCACTGGGCAGCGCATCCAGGATGAACTGGCCGTCGGGTGTGTCGGTCCAGCAGCACACCTGCGCGTCGACGATCTTCGCCGGTATCGCGGCGAAGTCACGCTCGATGCGTTGACGCAGCACCTCGGTGCGAGCGGTGCTCGGCGTGCGATCGGGGTTGCCCGCCTGGTAATCGCCAATGGGCAGATCAAGACCCACCTTGTAACCCAACCCGGGCGTCGGCATCGCGTAGATCCGGCCCGCGCGGTCCTCGGGCTCGCCGTCGAACAAGCACGGGAACGCGTCGGTGTGCGCCACGCTGTCGCGGTCGCCGAAGTGCACCACCTGCTCGAGGTACGGATAGAGCGGCACGTCGATGCCCAACATCCGCAGGAACGTCGACGACTCCGGGCCGGCGGCGATCACCACCACGTCCGCATCTTCTTGCGTCGTATCCGAATACGTCACCGTCAGCCCGTTCGGGCGCTCGTCGATCTCGACGACGCTGCGGGCGTGGCCGAAGCGGCCACCGGCGCCGGTGAATCGCTCGAACTGCGCCCGGAGCGACCGCTCGGCCAGGACGATCCCGGCGTCCGGGAGCCACACCGCGTCGCGGCCGTCGTCGCGCAAGCCTGGTAGGCGGTCGCTCACCTCGGCCGCAGTCACCCATTCGTGGTCGATGCCGAGCCCGGCGCACGTCGCCGCGAGAGCGTCGTTGGACGGCGGGTCCCGCCACAGCAGACCCCGCACCTCGTGGACGGTGGCCCCGGTCCGCTCTTCCAGCCGCTTCATGGCAGCCAACGCACGCAGCCCCAGCCGCGACCGCGATGGGTCCGGGTCGGCCAGACGCCACATCCGGGTCGGGCCGTAGGACGACGAGAGGGGATTGCCTACCCCGTAGCGGTCGACCAGCCGAACGTCGTGGCCTCGACTGGCCAACTCGGCCGCCGTAGGCAGACCCCACGCGCCTGCGCCGATGACGATGCTCTTCACGAATGCCTCTCTCCGCCAGATGATCCGGACGTTCAGAAGATGGTGTACACCTTGCGGAGCGTCTCGACCACGTCCCATCGACCGGTCCACCCAGGTGGGAGGACGACGAAGTCGCCTGCCTCCACTTCGAATACCCGACCGGTCTGGTCGTCGGTGATCTTCGCGCGGCCCGAGACGATGTAGCAGGTCTCGGTGTCCGGTCGATCGACGACGGGCCAGCCACCGGGCTCGCACTCCCAAACGCCGACCTGCGCCTCGGTCCCCGAGTCGGCAGCCAAGGTCTTGAGTCGAGGGTCACCGCTGTCAGCGCCGACGCGACGGCCGGCGGGCTCGAGGTCACCGGTGACGGTGCGATGGGGCAGATGGATCAGTGCGCTCATGTCGGCCTTCCCAGGATCGTCGAACACCCAAGCACGGCCAGGAATCGGAGCATCTTCGTGTTCACGAGAGCGATTTTCGCGATTCCGGTTGCCGCGGCTTGGTGGCAGGCATAGTGTCACACACCACCGAACATTTTGTTCGCCGTTACCGAACTATTGGTTCTGACGTAGGAGAATGGATGATCGTTCGTGGCTCTGCCTGACGACGGCCCCGGCTCCCCGTCGTCGGACACCGAGACCGAAATGGGCAGCCGCATACGCGGATACCGCAACATGCGGAAACTGAGCCTGCGTGAACTCGCCAGCCGCGCCAAGATCTCGGCGGGGTTCCTCAGCGAACTGGAACGCGGGCAGGTCAACGCCAGCGTCGGCACCCTGCGACGCCTGGCCGAAGAACTCGGCGTCAAGCTCCCCGACCTGTTCGGCGACCATCACGTCAACGGTGCGAGGATCCTGCGCAAGGCCGATCGGCCGGAGATCCACGTCGACGACCTCAGCGCCAAATACCTGTTGTCGCAGAAGCCCCTGATGAACCTCGAGGTCTACTCCGCCGAGTTCGCCCCGGGCGGCTCGGCGGGCGAGGCATACGTGCACGGCGACGCCCAGGAAGTGCTGATCGTCGTCAAGGGCAGCCTGGTACTCGAACTCGACGGCAAGAAGCACCAACTCGACGCCGGCGACTCCGCGGAGTATCGGACGTCCATTCCGCACACCGTGCACAACCTGAGCGACTCGTCCGCCGAGTTGCTATGGATCGTCAGCCCCCCGACCGCATGAGAGCGGGATCGAAATGATCACACTCACAACGACTTATAACCAGTCACGTCTCACAGGAGGAGTTCACATGTCCACTGCACTCAAGGCCGTCGGATGCGGCGTGGCTGCCGTGCTGCTCACCGCGGCGTGTTCGTCGGGGCCGGCTCCAAGTGCCGACGTCGACCTGGGTAGCGGGCCGCCGCAGGCAGGCACCGTCAAAGCCGGCGCGCTCGACGGCGTGACCCTGACCTTCGTGTCCTACGGCGGCATCTTCCAGGAGGGGCAGACGCAGGCCGCAATCGATCCCTTCGCCAAGGAATCCGGCGCGCGCATACTGCAGGACGGGCCCACCGAAAGCACCAAGATCAAGTCTCAGGTGGAATCCGGCAACGTCACCTGGGACGTCATCGACACCACCAACGTCTTCACCGCCCAGCACTGTGGCGAGCTGTTCATGCCCATCGACACCAGC
>JAQSXQ010000076.1 GCA_029256565.1 Mycobacterium sp. | reverse complement strand
ACGTTCTCCAGCATCCGCCGATCGTGAGTGACCAATAGCAGCGCGCCGTCGTAGGAGTCCAGCGCTTGTTCGAGTTGCTCGATCGCGGGGAGGTCGAGGTGGTTCGTCGGCTCGTCGAGGACCAGCACGTTGGTGCCGCGTGCCTGTAGTAGCGCAAGACCGGCGCGGGTCCGTTCACCGGGTGACAATTCGTCGACGGTGCGTTCGACGTGGTCTGCGCGCAAGCCGAACTTCGCGAGCAGGGTTCGGACGTCGGCAGTCGTCCATGACGGCACGCGCTCCTCGAATCGGTCGACGAGTCGATCGGATCCGGTGAAATCCGCTCGCGCCTGGTCGATCTCGCCGATCGCCACGTTGGCGCCCAGACTCGCACGCCCCTCGTCGGGCTCCCGGCGGCCGAGCAGGAGCCGCAGCAGCGTCGACTTCCCAGCCCCGTTGGGTCCGGTGATGCCGATTCGTTCGCCCGCATCGACCTGGAGTGACACCGGCCCGAGGACGAAGTCGCCCTGCCGCACGACGGCGTCGTCGAGTGTCGCGACGACGGAACTGGATCGGGGTGCGGCTCCGATCGTGAACTCCAGCGTCCACTCCTTGCGAGGTTCGGCGACTTCCTCCAGGCGGGCGATCCGGCTCTCCATCTGGCGGACCTTCTGCGCCTGCTTCTCACTCGACTCGGTGGCCGCGCGTCGCCGGTTCTTGTCGTTGTCGGGAGCCTTGCGCATCGCGTTGCGGACGCCTTGGCTCGACCACTCCCGTTGTGTGCGTGCGCGTGCGACGAGGTCGGCCTTCTTGTCGGCGAATTCCTCGTACTGCTCGCGCTTGTGCCTGCGACCCACCTCGCGCTCTTCGAGATAGCTCTCGTAGCCACCGCCGAAGACCGTGGTCGTGTTCTGCGCCAGGTCCAGCTCGAGGACGTGAGTCACGCTGCGAGCGAGGAACTCTCGATCATGGCTCACCAGTACGACGCCACCTCGGAGTTCGTGGACGAACTGCTCGAGACGGGCGAGCCCATCGAGGTCGAGATCGTTGGTCGGCTCGTCGAGCAGCACGACGTCGAAGCGCGACGTCACCAGGGCTGCGAGGCCGACCCGGGCCGCCTGCCCACCCGACAGCGCGGTCATGAGCGTCGACTCCGGTCGTACCGACTTCGAATCGAGCCCCAAGTCGGCCAGTACCGCCGGCAGCCGCTCGTCGAGGTCGGCGGCGCCGGTCGCGAGCCAGTGATCCAGTGCCGCCGAGTAGGCGACGGCGGGATCGACGCCCGGGGGCGATCGGTCCGGTTCCGACAGGGCAGCCGCCGCTGCCTCCATGGCCGCCGTGGCGTAAGCACAGCCGGTGCGGCGGGCGACGTACGCGGCGACCGTCTCGCCCGGCACCCGTTCGTGTTCCTGCGGAAGCCACCCGACGAAGGCGTCGGCCGGCGCAATGCTCACCACGCCATCGAGCGGTTCCAGGTCTCCGGCCAGGATCCGCAGCAGTGTGCTCTTGCCTGCGCCGTTGGCGCCGACCACACCGACCACGTCACCCGGCGCGACGGTTACGTCGAGACCCTCGAACAGGGTGCGATGGGCGAATCCCCCTGCCAGGTTCTTCGCCACGAGCGTTGCCGTCATGGCTAGCCGACCACGGCGGCACCGCAGATGCCACACACCTCGAAGGTGCGGCGCTTCCACCGCGCCACCGGGACGAAGAACAACGAGAACTGCTTGAACTCCTGCATCCGCGCCCACTGGGTGGTGTTGTGACAGCGTGGGCAGGTCCGCACCTCCCCGGAGCCAAGGTGCTTCTGCTTGGTGCCGTAGCCGAAGAAGAGCAACATGACTCCAGGGTAGGGGCGTCCCGTTAGCCCGCCTTCCGGCGGATCAGGTCGGCGGCCTTCTCGCCGATCATGATCACCGCGGCATTGGTGTTGACGGGCGGGATCTTGGGCATGATCGACGCGTCGGCCACCCGGATGCCGGCCAGTCCGCGTACCCGCAGCTCGGGGTCGACCACGGCGTCGGTGCCCGTGCCCATCGCGCAGCTTCCCACCGGGTGGTAGTACGTGCTGGTGCCGCGTGCGACGAACGACCGCAGCCCGGCTTCGTCGGTGACGTCCGGCCCGGGGAGCACCTCGCGAGCCCGCCATGGCGCGAACGGCGCGGTGCCTGCGATCTGACGCGCGACGTCCACCCCGTGCAGCATCCGCTCCACGTCGGTTTCGGTACCCAGGTAGTTCGGGTCGATCAGCGGTGCGGTCGACGGATCCGGTCCGGCGAGCCGGATCGAGCCACGCGCTTCCGGCACGATGGCCACCGCCAACGTGAAGCTGTTCGCGGGTGCGGACAGATTGGCCGGATGGAACGGCACGTGGATGAACATCAGTTGCATGTCGGGACCTGGGAGCGAGTCGTCGCTGCGCCACAGCATCGACGTCTCGGCGTGATTGGTCTTGGCCGCCGGGATCGGTTGCGCTGCTTCGTAGACGACACCGCACAGCGGATGGTCGTGCAGGTTGCGGCCCACCCCGGGCAGGTCGTGCACCACGTCGACACCGGCCGCCTCGAGTTCCGCAGCCGGCCCGATCCCGGACAGCAGTAGCAACCGCGGTGAGTCGACCGCGCCTGCGCTGAGCACCACCTCCGTGTCGGCATACGCGGTGACGACCTCACCACCGCGGTCGAAGTCGACGCCCACGCAACGCAACCCGTCGAAACGCAGCTTCAGGGCCCGGGAGTTGGTCGACACGGTCAGGTTGGTCCTGCTGCGGCCCAGCGGGTGCAGGTAGGCGGTCGCGACGCTCTGTCGGAGGCCGCCGGTTATCGCGAGGTCGTGCCACCCGGCACCCTCGGCCCGGGCTCCGTTGAAGTCGTCGGTCAGCGGGAAGCCGGCTGCCGCAGCGCCGTCGACGAAGACCTGTGACAGGGGGTTCGCCTCCGAGTCTGCTGCGCGGGCGGGACGCATCGGCCCGTCGGTACCGCGGTAGCGCGGATCCCCTCCCGCGACTGTCTCCATGCGACGGAAGTAGGGCAGCACGGCGTCGTAATCCCAGCCCTGGCAACCCGACTTGGCCCATCCGTCGAAGTCGCTCGAATGCCCGCGCAGATGCACCATCGCGTTGATGCTGCTGCTCCCACCGAGCGTGTGGCCGCGTGGCCAGTCGTGGGCGAGGCCGCTCGTGCCGTGCTGCGGGACGGTCGAGTAGGAGTAGTCGACCTCGGTGCCCCACAGCGACGGCCACGCGGGTGGTGCCGAGATCTCCGCCAGGGTGTCGGCCGGGCCTGATTCGAGCAGCAGGACCTGGGTCGTGGGGTCTTCGGAGAGGCGCGCGGCGAGCACGCAGCCCGCGGATCCGGCGCCGATCACCACGTAGTCGTAGTGTCTGGATTCATTGATTGACATGGTCGTTCACCATTCTTCGTATCGTGTCGGGAGGTTGTCTGGTGGCGTACCGGTGCTCAGCCGGCGGTCGAGCGGGCGGCTTCGTCGATCAGATTGGCGACGGCGTCGGGCTGGGAGACGGTGACGGCGTGTGACGCCTCGACCTCGACGGTCTTCGAGCCGGCCCGCTCACCCATGAAGCGCATCGACTCGGCGGGGATGGCGAGATCCTGTGTGGTGACGAGGTTCCACGACGGAATGGTCTTCCACGCGGCCCGCGTGGCAGGCTCGTTCAGCGCGGCTTCGGTGATGGGTCGCTGCGTCGCCGCCATCAGGTCGGCGACGTCCCCGGGCACGTCGGCGGCGAACACCCTCTGGAACTCGTCCTGCTTGACGTAGAGGTCGTTCCCGCTGCCGCCGTTCGGCTGTGGGAACGGGACGGTCTCGAGGGCGGGGCCGAGCTGGGCACCGGGGAACTTGGCGGCGAGATCCGAGGTGGTCTCCCCCTGGTCCAGAAGGAAACTGGCGACGTACACCAGTGCCTTGACGTTCGGCTGCCCGTCGGCCGCTTCGCTCATCACCGACCCGCCGTAGGAATGGCCGGCCACCACCACCGGACCCTCGACGTTGTCGAGCACGCTGCGGACGTAGTCGGCGTCGCTGCGCAGTCCGCGCAGCGGGTTGGCGGCGGCGACCACCGGATAGCCGTCGGCCTCGAGGTTCGCGACCACGCCGTTCCAGCTGGACGAGTCGGCGAACGCGCCGTGGACCAACACCACCGTGGGCTTGGCCGCCGGTGCGGGCTGTGCGGGCGTGGCACTCGCTGGGTCGCCGCTGCTGCATGCGGTGGCCAGCAGCGCCACCGTGGTGGCCGTCGTCAGTGCGGTCAGAACAGACTTGAACATTGGTCCCTCTCCAGTTCGGCCCGCCTTCTTGGCTGGCTCGGCGTGCATAACGCAATATATTGCATATTGATTCCGTCGAGGCGCGGTATGCTGACCGCGGCTACGAACCCACCGGCAGCAAGGAGCACGTGCGCGTGACCATCCACGATTTCGAGCGTCATCCACTCACCTTCGGACCCAGCCCGGTCCATCCACTGCCCCGCTTGAGTCAGCACCTCGGCGGCGCCGAGATATGGGCCAAGCGCGAGGACGTCAACTCGGGACTGGCGTTCGGCGGCAACAAGACTCGCAAACTGGAATACCTCGTACCGGACGCGCTGGCTCAGGGCGCGGACACGTTGGTCTCCATCGGCGGCGTGCAGTCCAACCACACTCGCCAGGTGGCCGCAGTCGCCGCCAAGCTCGGGATGAAGGCAGTGCTGGTGCAGGAGAAGTGGGTGGACTGGCCCGACCCGGTCGCGGACAAGGTCGGCAACATCCTCCTATCCCGGATCATGGGCGCTGACGTCCGACTCAATCCGTCCGGTTTCGGCATCGAGTTCAAGGACAGCTGGCACGAGGCGATCGAGGACGTCGAGCGCGCCGGCGGGACTCCCTATGCCATCCCGGCCGGCGCCTCCGATCACCGACTGGGCGGTCTGGGTTTCGCGAATTGGGCGTATGAAGTGCAACAGCAGGAAGAGCAGCTGGAGACGTTCTTCGACACGATCGTGGTGTGCAGCGTGACCGGATCCACCCACGCCGGCATGATCGCGGGCTTCGCGGGTCAGCAGAGGCCCCGCCGCGTGATCGGCATCGACGCCTCCGCCAAGCTCGACGCGACGCGCATTCAGGTCGAACGCATCGCTCGCAACACCGCCGAACTCATCGGGCTGGGTCGCGACCTGCGCGACGACGAGATCACCGTGCTCGAGGGCTGGGCCGGCGAACGTTACGGCGTCCCAGTCGCTTCCACCATCGACGCCATCAGGCTGACCGCCAGCTTGGAGGGCGTCATCCTCGATCCGGTCTACGAGGGCAAGTCGATGGCCGCCCTCATCGACCTCGTCGGCTCGGGTGAGATCGACGCCGACTCCAAGGTCCTGTTCGCCCACCTGGGTGGCCAACCGGCCCTCAACGCCTACAGCGGAGTCTTCTGAGGGGTCTCGAGCGCCTCGGCGTCGAGCAGAGGGGTCAGGGTCTCCCAGTTTCGTTGCACCGCTTCGGCTGCCGCAGCTGCATCGCCGCGACGGCACAGGCTGATGATCCGCTTGTGCTGTGCGATCGACTGCCGGCCGGTGAGCGATGAGAAGCGCAGGAACTCCAGACGCCGCAGTACCGGCGTCACCTGTTCGAGAACCCCGGGGATGACCTCGTTGCGGCTCGCGTCGACGGCGACCTGGTGGAATTCGTCGTCGGCGCGCATCGCGGATGCGGCGTCTGCTGCCGAGAACGCGGCGGCGAAGTCCTTGTTCGCCTCCACCATTGCCGTGATCTCGGACTTGCCCATCAACGGCACCGCGATGCGGACGGCGAGGGCGTGCATCGTCGCCGCCACGGCCTGCGCGTCGAACACCGCCTTGCGCTCGATGGTCGACACGACCGTCGAGCGGCCGGGCAGGGTGTGGACCAACCCGGCCGCCTCGAGTCGAGCCAGAGCCTCCCGGATGGGAGTTCGGCTGATGCCCAGCCAGTTCTCGAGTTCGGGATCGCGCAACTTCTCCCCGGGGGCCAACGTGCCACTGATGATGGCGTCCCGAAGCGATACGTAGGCCTGTTCCCGGAGGAGGGACCGTTTGTGCTTTCCCTGTTCGTCGGGCACCGGCATTCGAAATACGGTATCCGATGTCCGATCAGGGCTCGATGATCAGACGGCTGATCGAGTCGCCATCGAGGGTGAATCGGTAGTGCAGATCCGCCACACCACCGGGAAAGTCGCCCTCGATGCGATGCAGCACGTCGACGTGCGAGGCATCGATGGTCGTGGCGCCGATGAACTCGGTGGTGTAGGTGAACTCGCTGCCCGCTCGGGCCAACCAGTCCCGGATCTCGTCGTGGCCGCGGTAGGTCCGGCCCTCGTCGGTCACCGCGGCGTCCGGTGTGAGGGTCGCGATCGCGACGGCCACGTCGCGGCGCAGGTGGGCATCGAGGTAGGTCGTGATCGTCGTGGGCAGGTCGTCTCGCGAGGTGGTGGTGCCCTCGCTCCAGTCAATCGTCGTCATGTCCCCACCGTGGGGCCTCCGGCAGGGGGAGGGTCAAGTGTCGGCCGTGGGCGCTTGAGATAGCGCTGGCGGCGACGAAGTGCGAGTGGCCCTGACGCTCAGCGCTATCTCAACGCAGAGGCGTGCAACGTACTCCGTTGAAATCGCCTCGCGCCGCGTAGCGCTGCGCCAGAGTTGTGTCATGACCGACAAGGACAAGCCGCAGCCGAGCGATCTGCGCGCCGCCGCTCAGGCCGCGGCCCAGGCTGCTCAGGATCTGGCGAGCGGGGCACTGCGCGTCCCGACGGCCTCGGCGCAGATCGTCGCGCAACTACCCGGGCTCGTCGAGAACCTGGCAGCGGCGACCGAGCGGCTCAACACCAACCTGGACAGGCTCGAGAGGTACATGTCGCTGGCCGACCCGACCTTCGAGGCCATCGACCGGTTGCTGCCACAACTGGAGGCGATCGTGGCGCGCGGCGATCAAGCCGTCAGGGCGGTGCAGAACCTCCCTGGCGTCGGCACCATCGGTCGGATCACGGGACTGAGCCCCGATGCCGGTGCGGCTGCGCCGGATACGGGCAAGTCGTCGAAGCGCCGTACCGATCCGCGGCGCCGCAAGGACTGATTCCAGCGACGATCCGTCAGCTCAACTGGTCGCCGAAGAACGCGAGTATCCGCTGCCACGCGTCGTCGGCCTGCGGTGCGGAGTGGTGCAGTCCGGCGATCCGCTCGACGACGTGCAGCTGCGACGGCGTCTTCCACTCGTTCATGAAGCTGTGGCCGACGCCCGGATACTCCTTGATGTCCCGGGTGACGCCGCTGGG
>JAQSXQ010000075.1 GCA_029256565.1 Mycobacterium sp. | reverse complement strand
GCGGCGGCGAGTGCCGCGACGTAGCCCTTGGTCTCGATCATTCCGATCGCGTTGCTGGCCATGGTGTTTCTCCTTCGTGGTGGTGGTTACTTGGTGGAATCGGGGTCGATGGAACCGATGATCAGCGCGTCGACCGGGGGCGGTGTGCCGGTGAACCAGCCGGCCGCCACCGAGCCTTGGGCCACCAGGACCTGTTCGCCGACGCCGCTGCCGAGGACGTCGAACGCGATGAGGCGAGATCCGGCGCCGTCGACCTCGACCTCGAGGAAGGCGCCAGGAGGTACGCCGTCGATGCGGCGGGTCGACCAGACCTGGCCGGTGACGGTTCCCCGGATCATCGTGGCTCCTCGGTGATCATGTGCGCTCCTTCTGGATGGTGAGGCCGAGCGCGCGGGCACGTTCCCGCGCGAGCGGCGTGAGCACGGCCCGCGGCCCGAGTACCAGCGTGGCGCCGCTGTCGGCGATCTCGGCGACGTGCCGTTCGGTGACGGCGCCGCGCTCGATCCGGCGGGTCGACCCGCCGGAGGACCTAGGCGTTCCCGCCAGGCGGAAGTCGAGCCTGCCGCCCCGCAGATCGGCTCGGGTCTTGGGGTTCTCGAACAGCCGAAGCAGCGTCCGCACGAAGGCGTCGAGGTCGGCGTCCGAGCCGATCCGTACGGTCTCGGTGCGGCGGCGCTCGTCGGCGGCAAGCGGGCCCGTCGGGACCGGTCCGACCGGTGCAGGGGCCGGGGTGGCGACCGGCGTCGGCTTGGGCGGTGGTGCGGCCTTCGGTGCCTGCGGCGACAGATCGCGGACGGCGTCTCGTACGACCTCCCTGACCAGGAGACGCAATTGCTCGCGGTCGAAGGACGTCACGACCCGCTCCGGCGCAGCGCATCCTCGGCCGCGGCGGCGGCCTGCCGGACGTCGGCCTCGGTGCCGGACAGGTAGACCCGGCCGGTCGCACCGATCATCCGGAAGTCGACGACCTTCACGTCGGCGGCCTTCTCGGCCTCGTTGGTGGCCAGGATCGCGTACGACGCGGGGGCCACCTCCAGGACGTAGAGCGATTCGCCGGCCAGCACCATCGACCCGATCTTGTTGCGGTTGATCAGGAATGCGTGCTGTCGGTCCACGCTCGAGATGATCCGCGAGGCCAGGATCGTCGGGGACGTGGCCGAGTCGGCGCTGCCGCCCAGTTCGTCGAGGGCCGCATCGGCGGCGGCCTTCACCGACCCGGTCTCGCCGTGGAACTCCAGGTAGCCGAACTGGCGCTCGACCACCAGCACGCCGGCCATGACGTCGGCGTGCTTGAGGGCGACGTCGGTGACGCCCTCGATGTCGAGACCCGGTGCCACCTCGATGATCTGGGCCGCCATGTCGGCGCGGGGCAGGGCACCCTTGATCCAGGTGCCGAGATACGACATCGTCTGCGGCTGCAGCCTGTCGATGAAGATGAACGAACGTAGTTCAGCCACGGGTCACCTCTTGATCAGTTGAGCGAGTTCTTCGACGACCAGCGCGCGCAGTTCGGCTCGCAGCGCCTCGATACCAGGGTCGTTGGACCGGGCACCGGTCGGACGGGCGTCGCGGCGCACCGGCTGCGGCACGGCGCCAGAGTCGTTGGACGCCAGAGGGTACGCGGGAACCGGTCCGGCGGGCGCCCGCCACGGCGAGATGCCCGAGAAGCTCGGCATCACCACGCCGGCGTCGGCGTTGTAGGCGATCCGGGTGTGGTTGATCAGGTGGTGCGGCTGCAGGTTCTCGCCGATGGAGCTGCGTCCGACGAAACCCGTGCCGATCGTCATCGACGGCGCGAGGTTGGTGTCCAGTCCCGAACTCCCGGTGCTGTTGCCGACGTTGACCGACACCCGCAGGACGGGCACCTGCGCGGCGAAGTCGGTGATGACGCGCGGGTCCTCGCTGTGGATCGCCGCCGAGTGCCCGGCTCCGGCGATTCTGACCACGGCGCGGGCGGCGCGGATGCCGCGATCGGGGCCCACCACGGTCGTCATGCCGAGGACGGGGCAAAGCTTCTCGTGGGTGAGCACCTCCTCGCCGACGACGTCGGTGAAGGGCGCGACCAGCAGCCGCGTCTTCGGCGTAACCCGGAGCCCGAATTGCTCGGCGATCCACGCCGCCGACCGGCCCACCACGTCGGTGTTGAGCTTCCCGCCGGGGAACATGAACTGGCGCAACCGATGTGCGCCGTCCTCGTCGAGGATGTGGGCGCCATTGCGGGTGAGTGCCGCACTGAGCTTGCCTGCGACAGCCTCCTCGACGATCAGCACGGACTCGTTGGTGCACAGCACCGAGTTGTCGAACGCCTTGCTGTCGACGATGCGACGGGCTGCGGCCTCGACGTCCGCACTGGCGTCGACGAAGACCGGCACGTTGCCCGGCCCGACCCCGAGCGCGGGATTGCCCGACGAGTACGCGGCGCGCACGACACCGGTGCCGCCGGTGGCGACGATGACGTCGGTGCGTTCGTCGGCCATGAGGGCCTCGACGAGGGGGATGGACGGTTCCTCGACCACCGACACGATGCCGTCGGGTGCGCCGGCGCTCACTGCGGCCTCGGCCAGCACGCGCACCGCGTCGACGGAGCACTGCCGCGCGCGGGGGTGGGGCGCGACGACGACCGCGTTGCGGGTCATCAGGGCGAGGATCACCTTGAAGTAGATCGTCGACACCGGGTTGGTGGTCGGGGTCAGCGCGAGCACCACGCCTGCGGGACGGGGGATCTCGACGATCTTGCGGGCGTGGTCGATGGTGGGGGAGACGAAGTCCTCGCCGCGGTAGTAGTCGACGATGCCGCGCGAGCAGGCGCGGTTCTTCAGCACCTTGTCGGCGACGACGCCCATGCCGGTCTCGGTGACCGCCGCGGCGGCGAAGCGTTCGGACTCGGCGTACGCGGCGTCGGCGACGGCCGTCACGATCGCGGCGACCGCCGTCTGGTCGTACTCGGCGTATGCGCCCGCAGCCCAGCGCGCACGCTCGAGCAGGTGACTCACCGCAGGCATGGTGCTCACGACTTCCTCCGTCCAGTGGCCGAATTGCGCGCCGCGCCGACCGCCACGTCCAAGCGATCCAGGACGTCCTCGCACAGGTCACGGCTGAGCAGCAGACCCGGCTTGAATTGCAGCACACGGGGATCGAGTGTGGAGAAGATCGCCCACACCCCCCGCTCATAGAGTTCGCGCATCACGAACTTGGCGCCCTCGGGGTGATCGAACTCGAGCCCGATCACCACGCCGTTCTGTCGGATGCCGATGAACCAGTCCGGGTAGTCGGCCTGGATGCGGGCCAGTCCCTTGGCGAAGATGTCGGCGATGTAGTGCACCGACGACCGCACCTCGGGCCTACCGCTGATCTCGAGGGTCTTGATCGCCGCGACGCAGCCGAGTTCGGCGCCGCCGAAGGTGGAGATGTGACCGAACCCGTCCTGGTCGAGCCATTGGGCGGCGCGGTCGCCGAGCATCGCCGCGGTGATCGGGTACATGCCGCCCGAGAGTCCCTTGCCCGCGACCATGATGTCCGGTTCGATGCCGTGCTTGGTGATGGCCCACATCTCGCCGGTGCGCATCAGGCCCGTCTGGACCTCGTCGGCGATGTAGAGCGCGTCGTAGCGGACGCACAAATCCTTGACGGCCTCGAGGTAGCCCGGCGGCGGCAGGGGGAAGCCGTACGTCGCGGGGATGGTCTCCATGATGACCGCGGCGACGTCGCGGCCGCGCACGGCCTGTTCCATCGCGTCGACGTCTCCGAAGGGAACCTGGATGAACTCGTCGGGCTGATCGGAGAGGAAGAGTTTCGCGAACCGATCGTCGCCGGTGGCCACGGCGAGCCCGGTATGACCGTGATACGCCTTCACGATCGAGACGATCTTGCGTCGCTGGGTGGCGTGGCGGGCGCTCTTGAGCGCGATGTCGATGGCTTCGCCACCGCCAGAACCGAAGGCCACCTTGCTGATCGACGCCGGAGCGGACTCGACGAGCCGCTGCGCCAGCGCGGTGCGGGCGACCGACGGGAAGTGGTGGTTGCCGACGTCGAAGTGCGCCATGCCGTCGACGAGTGCTTGCATCACCTCGGGATTGCGGTGGCCGAGGTTGTACGTTCCGCCGTTGAGGTGCATGTCGATCAGTCGGCGGCCGCTCATGTCCCAGAGGAAGTAGCCCTCCCGGCGGTCGATGACCAGATCGACCCCGGCGTCGGTCCAGAACTGCGTCTTGTCCGGGTTCCAGAACGTCTTCGCCCGTTCCAACACCTGGGTCTTGGACTCGAACGAGAATGTGCCGTAGTCGTACACGAGACTCCTGTGGTGAGTTCGTTGGGCTGCGTCGGACTCACCCTAAAATGGTCGGACCATTTATGTCAATGGATACCATTGGCCGAAAAAAGGTCGCCGTTCCGGTTGCGGAGTCTATTTGGTAGTGCCAATATACGTTGGTCGGTTGTGGGTTGGACCACACCAGAGCCATGCCCGACTCCTACCGTTCACCTGGAAGGCACCCGGAATCCATGACCGATCAAGTCGTTTCGCGCGAAGAAAACACGGGTGACTCCGTCCAACGGCTCAAGCGGAACGCCGTCGGAACCCTCGGGGTCATCTTCATGGCCGTCGCGACGGCCGCGCCCATCACCGCAATGGTCGGCAACGTGCCGATCGCCGTCGGCTTCGGAAATGGTTCGCACGCGCCCGCCGGCTACATCGTCGCCACCGTCGTGCTCGGACTGTTCGCCATCGGCTACGCCACCATGGCCAAGCACATCACCACGACCGGTGCGTTCTACGGCTACATCTCCCACGGCCTCGGCCGTGTCGTCGGCATGGCCAGCGGCCTGCTGATCACGATGGCCTACATCGTCTTCGAGGCGTCGCTGATCGGCATCTTCTCGTTCTTCTTCAAGAACTTCCTGTCGTCACAGTTCAATGTCGACATCCACTGGATCATCCCGGCGCTGCTGATGCTGGTACTCAACGCGATCCTCACCTACTTCGACGTGAACCTGACCGCCAAGGTGCTCGGCGTCTTCCTGGTCACCGAGATCATCATGCTGTCGCTCGGCGCCGTCGCGGTGCTGGTCAAGGGCGGCGGGCCCGACGGCTTCGCCATCGCCGAGACGCTCAACCCCATCGGGGCGTTCACCCCTGCTGCCATCGCGGGCGCGAGCGCCGGCCTCGGTCTGTTCTTCGCGTTCTGGTCGTGGGTCGGCTTCGAGTCGACCGCCATGTACGGCGAGGAGTCCAAGGACCCGAAGCGGATCATCCCCCGCGCCACCATGATCAGCGTCCTCGGCGTCGGCATCTTCTACGTGTTCGTGTCGTGGATGGCCATCGCGGGCACCGGGCCGCAGCAGTCGATCGAACTCGCCCAGAGCGCGGACACCTCGTCGGAGATCTTCTTCGGACCGGTCCGCGACACCTACGGCGAGTGGGCCATCACGCTGTTCAACATCCTGCTGGTGACCGGTTCGTTCGCCTGCGGCATGGCGTTCCACAACTGTGCCTCGCGCTACCTCTACGCACTCGGCCGCGAGGGTCTTTCCAAGGGCCTGCAGAAGACCCTCGGCGCAACCCATCCCACCCACGGGTCGCCGCACATCGCGTCGTTCGTGCAGAGCGGCATCACGCTGGTGCTGATCCTGGCGTTCTTCGCCGCGGGCATGGATCCGTACGTGCACATGTACACGCTGCTGGCGATCCTCGGCACCATGGCCATCCTGATCGTGCAGTCGCTGTGCGCCTTCGCGGTGATCGCGTACTTCCACTTCCACAAGAACCACCCGTCCAGCGCGCACTGGTTCAAGACGTTCCTGGCACCACTGCTCGGTGGCATCGGCATGCTGTACGTCGTGTACCTGCTGTGGGAGCACAAGGAGTCCGCGGCAGGCGCGGCGTCGGGCACCCTGCTGTTCAAGCTGACGCCGTGGATCGTGGTCGGCCTGTTCGTACTCGGTGCGGGAATGTCGCTGTACTTCAAGCTGCGCGACCCGCGGCGCTACGACATGATCGGCCGGGTCGTGTTCGAGGACAACGAAATCCGCGACTGATCGTCGTCGATCGGGGAAGGGGTTCGCCGTGAGCGAGTTGGGCCGCATGAAGGTGCTCAACGCGAAACCGGTCAACCTCGACGGGTTCAGCGTCGCCGACGCCGACCTCGGCCTGATCGCGATGCGCAGTCCCCAAGACCCCTCCCCGTCGCTGGTCGTGCGCGACGGGGAGGTGCTTGAACTCGACGGCAAGTCCGTCGCCGAGTTCGACGTGATCGACGAGTTCATCGCCCGCTACGGCATCGATCTCGCGGTCGCGGACGAGGCGATGGCACTCGACGACGCCGTGCTGGCCCGCATGGCCGTCGACGTCAACGTGCCGCGGGCGGAGGTGGTGCGGCTGATCGGCGGCACCACCCCCGCCAAACTCGCTCACGTCGTGGCGCTGCTCAGCCCCGTCGAGATGCAGATGGCGATGACCAAGCTGCGCGCCAGGCGTACCCCGAGCAACCAGGCCCACGTCACCAACCAGCTCGACGACCCGCTGCTGATCGCCGCCGACGCCGCGAGCGCCGTGGCATACGGCTTCCGCGAGGTCGAGACCACCGTGCCCGTGCTCGGTGACGCGCCGTCGAACGCTGTGGCGCTGCTGATCGGCAGCCAGGTCGGGACGCCGGGGGCGATGGCGCAGTGCTCCATCGAAGAAGCGCTCGAACTCCGGCTCGGGCTGCGCGGCCTCACCAGCTATGCCGAGACCATCTCGATCTACGGCACCGAGCAGGTGTTCGTCGACGGTGACGACACCCCGTTCAGCAAGGCCATCCTGACGTCGGCCTACGCCTCCCGTGGGCTCAAGATGCGCGTCACCAGCGGCGGTGGCGCCGAAGTGCTGATGGGCGCAGCCGAGCGGTGCTCGATCCTCTACCTCGAGTCGCGGTGCGTGTCGCTGGCGCGGGCGCTGGGTTCCCAGGGCGTGCAGAACGGCGGCATCGACGGTGTCGGCGTCGTGGCATCGGTGCCCGAGGGCATGAAGGAACTGCTCGCCGAGAACCTGATGGTCATGATGCGCGACCTCGAGTCGTGCGCGGGCAACGACAACCTGATCTCCGAGTCCGACATCCGGCGCAGCGCGCACACGCTGCCCGTGCTGCTGGCAGGCGCCGACTTCGTCTTCTCCGGATTCGGGTCGATCCCGCGCTACGACAACGCGTTCGCGCTGTCCAACTTCAACTCCGACGACATGGACGACTTCCTGGTCCTGCAACGCGACTGGGGTGCCGACGGCGGCCTGCGCACCGTCTCGGCCGAC
>JAQSXQ010000074.1 GCA_029256565.1 Mycobacterium sp. | reverse complement strand
GCCGCCGCGACGCCGGGGTGCCTCTCGACGAAGCCGGGTGCGAACCAGCGCCCGGGTGCGGCGTCCACCATCGGCGAAATGCCATCGGCGCGAACGGTGGCCGCGCGCTGGCGCCACCCGTCCGGTGTGCCGATCACCGCACCGGTGCACATGAGTGTCGCGCTGCCGACCCGGTGCGGCGCGTCGAGGACCAACTGGAGGCCGACGGCGCCGCCCACCGAATCGCCCGCGTAGTGAAAGGTCTCGGCGCCGAGCCGGTCCGCGAGTGCGAGCACGGCGGCGGCGAGATCCGCGATGCCGAAGGGGTCGGCGGGTGCGCTGCGGCCGTGGCCGGGAAGGTCCCAGGCGACGAGCCGGGCGTCTGCGACGAGCCGGTCGGCGACCCCGCCCCACAGGGTGGCGGCCGAGGTGCCCAGCGAGGGGCCCAGCAGGATCAGTGGGCCGTCGGCCGGTCCGCCGAAGTCGACGACGGCGAGTTCGGGAACGGTCACGAGGACTCCTCGAGGAAGCGGCGGGCACGGCTCAGCGTGGTCTCGACGAGTCGGTCAGCCGCACCCGTGTAGTCGGGAAGCGCCGGTCTGCCGGTCAATTCGCTCATCGTCCGCTGTTCGGCGAGCAGGCCGTCGGCGGCGGCGAGGTTGGCGGCGGCGCGGGCTTCGTCGATCCGGAGCCCGGAGACGAGGTCGGACGTGTGAGCTGCGGCGACGACGGTGCGCCGCGCCAGCGCACGCAGCGTGGCCCACTCCGCGTGCCAGGCGCCGTCGGAACGTTCGTCGACGCTTCCGGCCGACGCGGTGTGCAGCGTGGCACCGAGCGGGCCTGCGGTCAGTGCGGCGCGGCGGATCAGCACCGAACGCACCGGATTGTTCTTGTGCGGCATGGTCGATGACCCGCCACCGCTCCCCTCCGCCAGTTCGCCGAGTTCGGGGCGACTGCCCGTTGCCACGTCGGCGGCGATGTGTCCCCAGGCGTCGCAGCACGTCACCAGGGCATCCCCGATCCGGGTGACCGGCGAGCGAGTGGTGTGCCACGGCGCGGTGGGCGCCAGGATCAGTTCGTCGGCCAGCGCGTCGCTCAGGGCGAGCGCACCGTCGACCGACCCGGCCAGTTCGGTCGTGGCCGCGAGCGTGCCCACCGCGCCACCGACCTGGACGGGCAGTGACATCCGGAGGTCGGCCAGCGGCTCCGCGGCGTCGAGCACGCCGTCGAGCCAGCGCGCGATCTTGGCGCCCATCGTGCTCGGCAGTGCCGCCTGGGTGAGCGTGCGCGCGAGTGCCGGTGTGCCGCGGTGCCGTTCGGCGAGGTCGGCGAGTGCGCGGATCTGCGCAGCGCACTCGACGCCGACCCTGATGAGCACGTCGCGCACGCAGATGATCAGTGCGGTGTCGAGCACGTCCTGGCTCGTGAGCCCGCGGTGCAGCCACCGCGCCGTCGTCGGGTCCGAGCGGTCCCGCAGGATCGCGACCAACGCACTGACGGGATTGCCGTCGACGTCGGCGCGACGCGCGATCTCCTCGGCGTCGCCGTCGGCGACGGACGGGTCCGCGCGGGCATCCACGGGGGCGATGCCTGCGTCGACGAGGCAGCCGAGCCACGCCCGCTCCACGGCCACCATCGCGGCGAGGAACGCCTCGTCGCTCATCAGGTCGCCGGCGAGGTGGTCTCCCGGCCAGAAGAGGTCGGTCACCGTTGCTGCCCGGGGTAGCGCAGGAAGACGGTCTCGCGGGGACCCTGCAGGGAGACGTCGAAGCGCAGCCCGCTCGCGTCGCGCGTGGCGATCAGGGTTTCTTGGCGCTCGGGTGGCAGCGAGGCGAGCAGTGGATCTCCGCTCAGGTGGTCGCCGGGTACGTACGCGCGGGTGAACAGCCGGTTGAGCAGTCCACGGGCGAACACGGTGACCAGGATGAAGGGAGCGGCCCCCGGCCGGGTGGGGCCGGGGATCACGGTGGAGAACGAATACCGGCCATCGTCACTGGTGCTGGCCCGCCCCCATCCGGTGAAGGTGAAGCCGTCCCGGTGCAGCGACCCGGCGGACCGGGGCACCGTGCCGTCGACGTCGGCCTGCCAGATCTCGAGCAGCGCGTCGGGGACGGGGCGACCGTCACCGTCGGTGACGATCCCCCACAGCTGCACGGCGTTCGGCGAACCGGGCGGCACCAGTTCATGGCATCGCTCGAACGGCAGGGCGTAGCCGAAGAAGGGGCCGACGGTTTGCCCCGGCGTGGCGGTCAGCAGCGTGCTCACAGGTCTTCCTCCACGGGCGTCCGGCTGGAGCCGGTGAGCACGATGTCCCAGCGGTATCCGGTCGCCCACTCGTGGGTGGTGACGTCGTGGTCGTAGGCGGCGACCAATCGGTCGCGTGCCTTCCGGTCGGTGATGGACTGGTAGATCGGGTCGAGCGTGAACAGCGGATCGTTCGGGAAGTACATCTGGGTGATCATCCGCTGCGTGAATTCCGTTCCGAACAGTGAGAAGTGGATGTGCGCGGGCCGCCAGGCGTTGCGGTGGTTCTTCCACGGATACGGTCCCGGCTTGATCGTGGTGAACCGGTAGGTGCCGTCGTCGTCGGTCAGGCAACGGCCGACGCCCGTGAAGTTGGGGTCGATCGCCGCGGGATGCTGGTCGCGCTTGTGGATGTAGCGACCGCCCGCATTCGCCTGCCAGATCTCGACGAGCTGGCGCCGCACGGGCCTGCCGTCGCCGTCGACCACTCGCCCGGTCACCACCATCCGTTCGCCGATGGGCTCACCGCCGTGCTGGATGGTGAGGTCGGCTTCGAGCGGGTTGACGTCGCGCTCGGAGAAGCACGGCGTCCACGACTCCACGCCCTCCGGGTCGGCGTGGTGCAGGTCCTTGGTCGGGTGCCGCAGCAGGCTGCTCCGGTACGGCCGGTAGTCGAGGCGGGGTTGGGTCTCCTCGACGCCTGCGCGCTCGTAGTCGGCCACGATCGCCGCCATCTCCGCGCTGACAGCCTGCTGGCTGGCGATTGCGCTGTCGGAGTCGGTCTGCACGGTCACTCCTCTCGGGCTCGGTGAGCGGGGCTCAGTGGTCGACGAGGTTGCGCGCGGTGGTGGGCTTGTCACCCAGCTCCGCGGTCGGCACGTCCTTGGTCTCCTTGGCCGTCAGCGCGGCGGCCGTGGCGATGAGGCAGACGACGGCGGTGAAGATGCTGATGACCACCCAGCCGCCTTCCTCCACGCCGCCGAGTGCCGTGACGATGGCGGGGGCGAAACCGGCGACCAGGAAGCCCAGTTGGGTGCCGATGGCCAAGCCGGAGAACCGAACTCGGGTGGCGAACATCTCGCCGTAGAACGACGGCCACACGGCGTTGGCGGCGGCGTAGCCGAACGAGAACGTCGCGATGGCGAGTGCGAACATCAGCACGTCGTTCCCGCCGCTCATCGACAGCAGGTAGAACGGCATCAGTGCAGCCGAGGACAGCGCACCGTAGATGAACACCGGCTTGCGGCCGATCCGGTCGGCCAGCTTGCCGAACAGCGGTTGCGTGCCGAGGGCGACGATGTTGGCGACCACCACCAGCCACAGCGTCTCGTCGGAGTTGAGACCCATCTTCTTGCCGTAGGCGATGGCGAGGTTGGCGAACACCGTGGACACGGCGGCGATCATCGCGCAGAAGATGACGCGGAGAACGTCACGCCAGTGGTCGCGCATCAGGGGCTTGAGCGGCATCTTGGCGATGGTGCCTGCGGCCTTGGCGTCCTCGAACTCGGGCGTCTCGTGCAGTCGGCGCCGAATGAAGTACGCGACCACGACGACGAAGGCGCTCAGCCAGAACGGAACTCGCCAGCCCCAGGAGTACAGGTCCTCGTCGGGGAGCGCGACGACCGGGATCACGACGAGTGAGGCGAGGATGAGACCGCCCTGGGTTCCCGTGAGCGTCCACGACGTGAAGAACGAGCGCTGGTTGTCGGGCGAGTGCTCGAGGGTCAGCGAGCTCGCACCGGCCTGTTCACCCGCGGCCGAGAAGCCCTGCAGCAGTCGGCACGTCACCAGGAGGATGGGTGCGAGCACCCCGACCGTCTCGTATGTCGGGAGGCAGCCGATTGCGAAGGTCGAGACACCCATGAGGATCAGGGTGAACATCAGGACGTTGCGGCGGCCGATCCGGTCACCGAAGTGGCCGATCACGAACGCACCGATCGGCCGCGCGAGGTAGGCGACGCCGAGCGTCGCGAACGACTGTGCGAGCGCGACGGTTTCGTTGCCCTCGGGGAAGAAGACCTTGGGGAAGACCAGCGCCGCAACGAAGCCGAATACGAAGAAGTCGTAGTACTCGACGGCGCTGCCCATGAAGCTGGCCAGCGCGGCCTTCTTCGGCGTCCGTTCGGGTGCGGCGGCAGGGACGCCGTCGGGTGGAGTGCTGTCGATGATGCTCATGGGTTCCTCCTACATTCTTCGTTGAATGGGTATTTGCGAGTTACGTTGCGAGTGTTCGGAAGTGGCGTGACATGCGGTCGGCGTCCGGGGTGATCCCGGTGATCAACTCGAAGGCGATGCTCGCCTGGTGCACGGCCATGTGGCCGCCGTCGAGTGTGCGACAACCCGCGGCGCGAGCCGCGGCGAGCAGCTCGGTGTTCAGCGGCCGATAGACGATGTCGGCCACCCAGAGGTCGGGCCGCAGAAACGCGGCGTCGAACGGCATGCCAGGGTGATCCGCCATGCCGGTGGGCGTGCAGTGCACGACACCGTCGGCGTGCGGCAGCAGGATCGACAGCTTGTCGAAGGCCGACGCGTCGACGCGAGAGTCGCGATGCCGGGCCGCGAGATCGCCCGCCAGTGCGGTGGCACGGTCGACGTCGAGGTCGACGATGGTGAGGTGCTCGGTGCCGAGGTCGAGGAGGGCATGCCCGACGGCCGCGCCCGCTCCCCCGGCTCCCAGCAGCACAACACTGCGGGTAGCCGCGCCGGGCAGTCCCTCGGCGAATCCCGTGCGGAAACCCGGTGCGTCGGTGTTGTAGCCGACGGCGCCGCCTTCCTCATCCCCGGGTCGCTGCGCTCCTGCCCGCCGCCCCCGGAACACCACCGTGTTCACCGCGCCCAGCGCGGCCGCCTCGTCGTCGAGCGCGTCGAGGTGCGGGATCACGGACTGCTTGCACGGATGCGTGACGTTGAGTGCGTCGAACCCGAGCGTGCGCGCCCACGTCAGGATGTCCCCGATTCGCTCGGGCGCGAGGCCGACGGCGTTGAGGTCGATCGTGCGGTACACGTAGTCGAGCCCATTGGCTCGGCCTTCGGCCATGTGCAGCGCCGGAGTCAGGGACGGGCCGACGCCTTGTCCGACGAGACCGACCAGGTACGGGCTGGGAGCCACGCGGCACCGCCTCTCAATGTACTAACTAGTTCGTTAGTAATTGAGTACAGCACTGTGTCGTGGGTCTCGTCAAGCATTCGGTGTGAGCCGGATCGCCCGTCAGTGGGCGGTGAGCCAGCCGACGACCACGTCGCCGATCATTCGGCGCAGGTGAGCCCGTCGCCTGGAGTCGGTGAAGTCCACGTCGAACAGGAACCCGAAGGTGTAGCGGTTTGCGACCTGGAACACGCAGTAGGAACTGATCAGGAGGTGGACGTCGAGCGCATCGACGTCGGCGCGGAACACACCGTGGGCGTGGCCGCGCGCGAGGATCTCGTCCAGCAGCGAGGTGGCCGGCTGGCCGAGGCTACGCAGGGAGTCGATGCGCCCGATGTACTCGCCGCGGTGGATGTTCTCGATGGCCACCAGGCGGATGAAGGCCTGGTGGTCCAGATGGTGGTCGAAGGTCAGCTCGGCCAGCTTGCGCATCGCGACCACCGGATCGACGTGGTCGACCTGCAACCGCTGCTCGGCCTCGCGGATGCCGCGGTAGGCGTGCTCGAGAACGGCCATGTACAGGCCTTCTTTGCCGCCGAAGTAGTAGTAGATCATCCGCTTGGTCGTGCGGGTGCGTTCGGCGATCTCGTCGACCCGGGCGCCCGAGAAGCCCGATTCCGCGAAGACCTCGGTGGCAACGGCGAGCAGATCGGCGCGGGTGCGCTCGGCATCGCGCTGCAGCTCGGGGCGGGGCTCGCCGGTCACCCCGTGAGCTTACTGGCGGCGTGCTCGAGCGCCGCGACGACAAGACGGTCCGGGTGTCAGGGGGTGGGCGGAACGCCACAACGATTCCGGAATTCAACCGATGGCTGCCGGATTCGCTGAAGTTCGTCTCGCACCGCTGGGTTGGCGTCGAGGTACACACGCACCTGTTCGCCGATTTGGTCCTTCGGCTGGCCCTTCAGGCTCGTGAAGAAGTCGTTCACGGCTGGGTTCAACGTGAGGTAGTTCGAGGTATCGAACGTCACGCCGGACATGACACGCGCGAGCTCGGCTGCCGTGCAGGCAGGCGGAATGAGAGGCGGCAGCGGCGGCTCAGCGCCTGCAGTGCCGGCGGCACCGAGAATGACTGCGCCGGCGATCGCTCCGGCCCCGATCACGCTGAACACCCTGCCGCGCAGCGGCTTTACAGAGGGCAACATGTCTACTCCTTCATCGTGTGATTGATGTGTCTCGGTGTCGTCTGTCAGCGTCGTGGGCCAATGCCTCCCCCACCGCCCGGCCGACCTGGGCGACCCGGGTCCCATCCAGGGCCGGGGTCCCAACCCACGTCGAGGTCCCAGTCGGTGCCGCAATACCAGTCGTAATCACACGGGTACGGAACCACGGGGGTCGCGGCTCGAGGCACGCCGTCGGCGCCTCGAACCTCGCCTTGCGCGCACACCGTGGAGTAACCCGAGCTAGTGCACCCGGCCTGCGCCGGTGGCGCCGTACCGATTGAAGCAAGGGGAACGATGGCCGCGGCCGCCATTCCCAGGACCAGGTACCGACTCGTTGGAGACATGACTGCCCCTCTCTATGCGATTTGCTAGGTCCATTCGCAATTATTCTTGGAGCATAGATCCGTTCAACGACTGCATACGTGAATTCCGGTGATTATCTCGAGTGTTTGATCATGGAAATAAATTCGCCGAGAAGTCTTTGACAAAGCGGCAACATAGTTCGTCAGGCTACGCATAAGTGCAGTTCGAGATACCTTTTGGTAGCCAAGTAGTTTGACTCCCGGTGCGATTGGATTCATTCAAGTTGACCTCTTCACTCGAATTGCACGCAGTGGCAATTCGGCTTGGAATCGATGCATTGCCAAGTGCGGCGGAGTAAGTTTGCCAATACGACAATCGAGACATGGCCGGCCAAGCCAGGCGCAACCGCTGGCGACGTCGCGCTCATTGCGGCTCGCGACGATCGGAGACCGAGATGAACCCAACTTGCCGGC
>JAQSXQ010000749.1 GCA_029256565.1 Mycobacterium sp. | reverse complement strand
CGCCGTGATCGCGCGCGGGTAGTCGCCCTCTTCGATGGCGGCATACGCCTCGGCGTGAAGGGGCGGCAGCGGCGGCTCCGCAGGCGCCTCGGGCGCCTCAGCGGTCGGGTCCCCGTCCGCCGAAGCGGTGCCGGTCACACCGTTCTGAGCGGCGAGCTGCAGGAGCTGGGCGAACACGTCGCGCACCTGCTGCTCCGGCACCGCCCCGGTGAACAGCGGCACCGGCTGGCCACCGACGAGGGCGACGACCATCGGGATCGACTGCGCACGGAAAGCCTGCGAGAGCTGCGGGTTCGCGGATCGACTGCGCACGGAAAGCCTGGGAGAGCTGCGGGTTCGCGTCGACATCCACCTTGGCCAGGACGAGACGACCTGCGAGCTCGGTCACCACGCGCTCCAGCACGGGGCTCAGCTGCTTGCAGGGACCGCACCACTCCGCCCACAGATCGATCACCACGGGAACGACCCGCGACAGCTCGAGGATCTGCGGGAACGTCTCGTCGGTGACGTCCATCACCAACGAGGGCACCACCACAGCCTCGCCGGGGGTACCGGCAGGGCCGGGTGCTCCGGCGGGCACGGCCTGGCCGCCGGTGGCCGGCTGGGCGGGGCGGTTGCGAAGCGTCGACAGATCGACGGCTCCGCGCAGAGTGGGGCCGAGGGCGGGATCGCTCAAGAGATCACCTTCGCGTCGAGGATGTCAGAGGAATAGCCGAGCAGGCGGATCTTCTCGCCCGAACCGGAACCAGGGACGTAGAAGAAGACCTGATCCGTGAACGTCGTGGTGAATCCCGTCGCCGACTGGTCGGCACCGGTGAGCACCTTGGCCCGCGGATTGTTCTCGGTCTTGATCACGGCGTCCGCGGTGGTCGGCCGGACGGTGTCGGTCTCGTGGATGTTGACAGCCACGATCGCGCCGCTCTCGATGGTAGCGAGTGCGAAGGGCGGCTGCGTACCGGCGCTCGCCTGGAACTCGAAGGTTCCCGTCCCCGTTCCCGTCTGGTTGAACTCGTCCAGGCGCCGCTGGCGATCGGCCGCGATGCTGGCGCGCATCTGGTCGCCCTCCGGGTCGAACACATCGTAGAACGCGCTCTCCTCGCCGTTGTCGATGACATCGGCGTACGTCGCCGTTGTCGATGACATCGGCGTACGCGGCCGCGATCTCTTCGGGCGCCATCAGCAGGAACGGCGAATCCGGCTCGACCTGCGTCGCGCCGATGTAGGCGGGGGCAAGATCGGGCAGCGGGGTTGAGGCTTCGAGGCTGGCGATGTACGACAGCTTGTAGTCCGACCAGGCATCCTGCTGCGTCATCAGCATGATGCTCGACGTCTTGGAGGCCGAGTCATCGGCGACGGCGATGACCGAACGCGGCCAGCCGTCGAACGCCTGGGGAAGGATGACCTTCAGCGGCTTGGAGAGGATCCCGGCCGGAGCCTGGTAGTCGGCCAGGCTCGCGCGGATCCTGTAGTTCGTCTCACGGGCAGCCAGCGCCGCACCCTCCAGGCGCGTCGCTGCGAGCTCGGCGTCCATCGCGGCGTCCGCATCGGCGATCGTCGAGGCGATGCGGGTGAGGATGCGCTCCGCCTGGGGCTTGGTCACGGCGGGCGCTTGCTGACCTTCCGGAGCGATCACCGTCGCGGTCGGAGTGGGTGTCGGCGTCGCGCCGAACTGCGGCCAGGCGTCAGCTGCGCAACCGGTGAACAGCAGCGCCGAGACGGCAACTGCGGGAACGACGGCGAATGCCCGGCGACCCGACGTGACCGCGCGACGACGGGTCGGGGCATCCGAGCTGCTGATGACGCCCTTGTCGGCACCGTCGACCGCGAGATCTATCGGCTCGGTGACAGGCAACGGCAGCCCCTTGCGGCGCGGGCCGCGCGAGCGACGTGCATGGCGGATCCCCAGGATGTACAGGAAGACGCCGATCGCCATCAGGATGCCACCGCCCACGATGAGCGGACCCGCCCACGGGGTCGTCGTCTGCAGGGGCCACGACACCGAGACGGTGCTCGGCGCGGCAGCGGTGCCGTCCGTGGCCACCAAGACGCTCATGTCCTCGGGCAGCTGCAGCGGGGCGATCAAGATGTCGGACTGCTGGAACTCGTCCAGCCACAGGTCGGACCCGACCGGATTGCGGCCGGGAGAACCGGTCGCGCCATCGCCCGTCTCATCCCCTGGAGCCGCCTGCTCTGTTGCCGGCGGCTCGGTCGCCGCCGGGTCCGCGGCCTCACCGGATTCGGCGTCGGCCGGATCCACCGGCTCAGGCTCGACGAGGGTGGTGACGACCTCGCCATCGCGGTTCACCGTGACCCGGTTGTATTCTGCGTCCGACAGCCACGCTTGAACGTCGGCCGCGCGCCCGTAGGCGGCGAAGAGGTCGCCTTCCCCTTGCACGCGCAGCGTCTGCGTGCCGGGCATCTGGTTGAGCACGGCCCCGTCGATCAGCAGGTAGGGAGCATCCTCCTCGACCGAGATCGACGCGGTCTCGGTCCGGGGTCCCTGGAAGATCGTCCGCTGGGCGATGCCCGCTCCGATCATCACGGCGGCGAGCACGAACGCCGCAACGGCCCACACGAAACGCACGAAGTACACCTTTCCGAGGACACGCGTTCAGGGCACGGTCCTTCGATTCGACATTTCAGACTAGCGAACATGA
>JAQSXQ010000073.1 GCA_029256565.1 Mycobacterium sp. | reverse complement strand
GTCGCCGTTGCGTCGGATGAACGTCATCGCACGGGTCTTCAGTCGCCAGCCGTCCGGGGTACGGACGTAGGTGTCCCGGTAGTAGCCGATCCGCATGTCGTGCTTCGAGTGCTCGATGAAGCACAGGGGCTGCGTGCCGCTCGCCCTGTCCGGGTCGTTCTCGTCGAGGTCGACGAGCGACGTGCCGGTCATGAACAGCCCGCTGGGTGCTGCCTCGACGAGTTCGGGGAAGCGGGCCAGCGTGTAGGTGGAGCCGAATGCGCTGTAGGTGCCGTCGGGGGTGAAGACCTCGACCAGCCCTTCGACGTCACCCTGGGTGATGGTGACGGCGTACTTGGCCAGCAGCTGTTGGATCTCGACCAGATCCGAGGTTCGCGACGCGCTAGTTGGCACTGTCATGTCGGTAGACCTTACCGCCCTTCATTACGAAGTTGACCCGCTGTGTAACGGTGATGTCGGTCAGGGGATCGCCAGGCACCGCGATGACGTCCGCGAGGTAACCCTGCTCGATCCGGCCGAGGTCGGTGCGGTTGATCAGTTCCGCGGCGACGACGGTGGCTGCCCGCAGCACCGCGGCCGGCGGCATGCCCCAGTCGACGAGGGTGACGAGTTCGTCGGCGTTGCGCCCGTGCGGGATGGCGGGCGCGTCGGTGCCGACGGCGATCTTGACCCCAGCCTCGTAGGCCGCCTTGATCGACGTCTTGGCCTTGGGGAACATCTCGGCGGCCTTGTCCTGCAACTCCTTCGGGGCCTTGGACACGTCCATGGCCTCGGCGAGGCGACGGGTGGTCACCAGGAACCGGTCGTTGTCGACCAGTGCCTGAATGGCCTCGTCGTCCATGAGGAACCCGTGCTCGATGCAGTCGATACCACACGCGACCGCGTGCTTGACGGCCTCGGCGCCGTGGGTGTGGGCGGCCACCCGCAACCCGCGACGATGCGCCTCGTCGACGATCGCGCGCAGTTCCTCGTCCGAATAATGTTGCGCGCCAGCTTCACCCGTCAATGACATGACGCCACCGGACACGCACACCTTGATCAGCTGGGCGCCGTGCTTGATCTGGTAGCGCACCGCCTTGCGTATCTCGTCGACGCCGTTGGCGATGCCTTCCTCGACCGTCAGCTCGAGCGCGCCGGGCATGAACGCGGCGAACATCGTCGGATCGAGGTGCCCCCCGGTCGGCGTGATCGCATGGCCCGCCGGGATGACGCGCGGGCCTTCGATCCAGCCGGCGTCGATGGCCTTGCCGAGGGCGACGTCGAGCAGGTAGCCACCGGTCTTGACGAACAGCCCGAGGTTGCGCACGGTGGTGAACCCGGCCCGCAGCGTGCGGCGGGCGTTGCCGACCGCGCGCAGCGTGCGGGTGGGCGGGTCGTCCTGGACCTGCGACAGGCCCGGGTTCTCGCCGCGCCCGCCCATCAGGAGGTTGACCTCCATGTCCATCAGCCCGGGCAGCAGGATCGCGTCGCCGAGATCGAGCACGGTCGATGACTCCGCTGGATGATCGCCGCCGACGCCCACGATGACGTCGCCATCGACGTGGATCAGGGCCGGCCGGACGATCTCCCCGGCGACGACGTCGACGTAACCCGCTGCCTTGAGCGTGAGTGCTGTGGGCACGCTTAGACCACCGGCTCCTTGATGAGCTTGATGTAGGCCGCGCCACTGTCGAGTACGCGGGGCTGCTTCCACACCTCGATGGGGAAGCTCACCATCACGATCGACTGTCCGAGGTGGACGAGTGCCTTGGCGTCCTCGGGCATGCCCGCCAGCGGGAACCGCTCGTCGACGTAGACCATGATGTCCTCGAGCCGCGCCAACCCTGCGTCGTACAGCTCCTGCATCTCGTCCATCGACGAGGCCAGACGCTTGGCGTACCGCTCCTCCTCGGTGGGCAGGCACCAGTCGGAGAACCGCTCCAGGTCGGCGAATTCTTCGGGCAGCTTAGACATTTGCCGACTCCTTCTCTGTGGACTTCTCGCCTGACGTGACGGCTCCTGTTTCGGCGGACGAGTTCCCGTTGGACGCGGTTCCGTTGGCGCTCAGGGAAGCCTTGTACCGGTCAACGTACTGGTGCGCGGTCATGTGCAGGTGGCGAAGCAGGATCTCTTGGTCGCACAGCGGGAAGTCGGTGACGACCCGGGTGCCGATCTGGGTCTGGGTGGCCTCGAGGGTGTTGGCGTCCTGGAACGCGTACTCCTTGAACGTCACCGCGGCGAGTTCCTGCGACAGGCGCTCACGCAGGTTCTTCGGCGGCACGAAGTACAGGTCGGCCTCGAAGATGTGCTTGTCGACGGCGACGGGCCAGTAGTTGTACGTCAGGTACCAGCCCGGCGCCCAGAACAGCAGGGTGAAGTTGGGGAAGAACTCGAACGAGTCGGTGCCCCAGGTCTTGTGGCGTCCCGGGTTGATCGCCGGCGGCAGCTCCTCGGGCAGGATGCCCTTGATGTCGGGGCGGTCCCACGGTCCGAACAGCCCGCTGTGCAGGATGCGTTCGATGGGCTTGACCATGCCCAGGTCCTTCGGCGGGCTCATGCCGCCCCACGACGACACCATCGAGTGATCGCCCTTGATGTCGTAGGCCAAGGCCTCGAAGCCGAACTGGGCCAGCTTCTCGGCCTCCTCCTTCTCCGCCTGCTTCATGTGCAGGATCGGCGCGTGATAGAACTCGGTGAACGCGTCGATGAAGAGCTTCCAGTTGGCGTTGATCTCCGAGCGGTAGCTGTAGTGCTCGGTCATCTCGTGGAAGGGGTAACCCTCCAGGCCCTTGGCGAAGTCGCCGAGGTACTCCGACAGCGGGGCTGCATCGTCGTCGAAGTTGATGAAGATGAAGCCTTCCCAGATCTCGCAGCGCACCGAGACCAGGCCGTAGTCGCCCTTGTCGAGGTCGAAGAACTCGCCCTCCTGCTGCACGAAGGTCAGGTCGCCGTTGAGGCCGTACCGCCATGCGTGGTACTTGCAGGTGAACTGGCGGCAGACGCCGGACACCTCCTCGCCGGGGTAGTCGCTCCACACCAGCTTGTTGCCGCGGTGGCGGCACAGGTTGTAGAAGCTGCGGACGACGTCTTCTTTGTCCTTGACGATGATGACCGACGTGCCCGGACCCGCTGCGGGCATCTCCCGGGTGAAGTAGCTGCCCTTCTTGGGCAGTTGTTCCACGCGTCCGACCTTCAGCCAGGTCTTCCGGAAGATCGCCTGCTGCTCGAGCTTGAAGTGCTCGGGGTCGATCGAGTCCTCGTAGTTGACCGGGGCCGTGCCCAATTCGGGCCAGTGCTCGGTCCAACTACCCTCATCGGGCTTGGCAAAGAAGGGCATGTTCAGTTCTCCTGTTCCGGTACGACGCCAAAGGTGTTGAAGGCCATGGCCAGAAGGCCGTATGAGCCGATCGTGAAGACGAGGTCCATGCGCTGACGCTCGTCGAGGTGCTCGGACAGTGCCGCCCACGTCGCGTCCGAGACGTTCGAGTCCACTTCGAGTTCGTCGACCGCGGTGAGCACCGCCTGGTCGAGTGGGTCCGACGCCTCCCCGCGTGTCACGCCGTCGATGACGTCGGGGGCCAGGCCGGCCTCGGCGCCCATCTCGACGTGGTGCTGCCACTCGTAGGCACAGTTGCGACGATGTGCCACGCGCAGGATCGCCAGCTCGCGCAGCCGTTCCGGCAGCGTCGAACCGAACAGCAGGTAGCCGTTGAACCGGAGGAAGGCCCGGGTCAACTTGGGGTGGCGTACCAGCGTGGACAGAGCCGAGCCGACGTCGCGGCGTTCCATGCGGTCCGGCGAGACCATGACCGACAGCGCTTTGACGACGTCGTCATCCCACTCGTCGGGCTGCATCGGGGTCACCCGCACGGCCGTCTCCTCTCTGGACTCTCGCTTGCGAGAATCAGGTTCTCATATTTGACCAATAGATTTCCACTCTTTGGTTCGACGGTCAATGGGAGTGTCGCGATCAGCTGTTCGGCAGCGGTCCCGACCGAGCCGAAACGTCGGGGTCAGAACCGTGACGGCAGGCTGCGGATGTTGATTCTCAAATCACGAGAAGCTAGTTTCCTCTAGTAGAGAACCAACCCGAACAGCGGCCCGCACGGGCCTGAAGGAGGGAGCGGTCGTGAACAAAGACGACATGATCTTGATCAGCGTGGACGACCACATCGTCGAACCGCCGGACATGTTCAAGAACCACCTGCCTGCGAAGTACCGCGACGAGGCGCCGCGACTGGTGCACAACGCCGACGGCAGCGACACGTGGCAGTTCCGGGACATCGTGATCCCGAACGTGGCGCTCAACGCCGTGGCGGGCCGCCCCAAGGAGGAGTACGGCCTGGAACCGCAGGGTCTCGACGAGATTCGCAAGGGGTGCTTCGACGTCGACGAGCGGGTCAAGGACATGAACGCCGGCGGCATCCTCGGCTCCATGTGCTTCCCGTCCTTCCCGGGGTTCGCGGGTCGGCTGTTCGCCACCGAGGACCCGGAGTTCTCGTTGGCGCTGGTGCAGGCGTACAACGACTGGCACGTCGAGGAATGGTGCGGGGCGTACCCGGCGCGGTTCATCCCGATGACCCTGCCGGTGATCTGGGACGCCGAGGCCTGCGCCGCCGAGGTGCGGCGCAACGCCGCTCGCGGCGTGCACTCGCTGACGTTCAGCGAGAACCCCGCCGCGATGGGCTATCCGAGCTTCCACGACGACTACTGGACGCCGCTGTGGGAGGCGTTGGTGGACACCGAGACCGTGCTCAACGTGCACATCGGATCGTCGGGCCGACTCGCGATCACCGCCCCCGATGCGCCGATGGACGTGATGATCACGTTGCAGCCGATGAACATCGTGCAGGCCGCCGCCGACCTGCTGTGGTCGGCGCCGGTGAAGAAGTACCCGACGCTGAAGATCGCGCTGTCCGAGGGTGGCACGGGGTGGATCCCGTACTTCCTGGAGCGCATCGACCGCACCTACGAGATGCACTCGACGTGGACGCATCAGGACTTCGGCGGCAAGCTGCCCTCGGAGGTCTTCCGGGAGCACTTCCTGACGTGCTTCATCGCCGACCCGGTCGGCGTCACCCTGCGGAACCAGATCGGCATCGACAACATCTGCTGGGAAGCCGACTACCCGCACTCGGACTCGATGTGGCCCGAGGCGCCCGAGCAACTCGACGAGGTGCTCAAGGCGAACTCGGTGCCCGACGCCGACATCGACAAGATGACCTACCAGAACGCCATGCGCTGGTACCACTTCGATCCGTTCACCCACATCAGCAAGGAGCAGGCCACCGTCGGCGCCCTGCGCAAGGCTGCCGAGGGACACGACGTCTCGATTCAGGCGCTGTCCAAGCACGACCACGGAGGCACGGACTTCGCCCAGTTCGCGGCCAACGCAAAGGAACTGACCGGCAACAAGGATTGAGCCCGGACGCCCGTCGACACGGGGGCCATCCCGATCGCGGAGGCCGCTCGCGTCGACGGGCAACCGTGTGCTGTGATACATAGCTAACCAATGTTTTCAAGGTCGAGGAGGACGTCGTGTCCGGTGGAATGAGCTTCGAACTCAGCGAGGACCAGGAGCTGATCCGCAAGTCCGTCGCCGAACTCGCGGGCAAGTTCGACGATCACTACTGGATGTCGAAGGACGAGGCCCACGAGTTCCCGCAGGAGTTCTACGACGCCATCGCCAGCGGCGGTTGGCTGGGCATGACGATCCCCGAGGAGTACGGCGGGCACGGGCTCGGCATCACCGAGGCCACCCTGCTGCTCGAGGAGGTGTCGCGTTCGGGCGCTGCGATGAACGGCGCCAGCGCCATTCACCTCTCCATCTTCGGCATGCAACCCGTGGTCAAGCACGGCTCCGACGAACTGAAGGCCCGCACCCTGCCGCGGATCGTCGACGGCGACCTGCACGTCTGCTTCGGCGTCACCGAACCGGGAGCGGGGTTGGACACCTCCCGCATCACGACGTTCGCCAAGCGCGAGGGCGACGCCTACCGCGTCAACGGCCGCAAGGTGTGGATCTCCAAGGCCCTTGAGTCCGAGAAGATCCTGCTGTTGACCCGCACCGAGTCGCCCGAGGACCTGGCCAAGCGCGGCGCCAAGAAGACCGACGGCATGACGCTGTTCATGACCGACCTCGACCGCGCCCACGTCGACATCCGGCCGATCAAGAAGATGGGCCGCAACGCCGTCAGCTCCAACGAGCTGTTCATCGACGATCTGATGGTGCCGGTGGAGGACCGCGTCGGCGAGGAGGGCCAAGGCTTCAAGTACATCCTCGACGGCCTCAACCCGGAGCGCATGCTCATCGCGGCCGAGGCCCTCGGCATCGGGCGGGTCGCACTCGAGAAGGCGGTCAAGTACGGCAACGAGCGCGTCGTGTTCAACCGGCCGATCGGCATGAACCAGGGTCTGCAGTTCCCGCTCGCGGACTCGCTGGCCCGCCTCGACGCCGCCGAACTGGTGCTCCGCAAGGCCACCTGGCTCTACGACAACGGCAAACCCTGTGGCCGCGAGGCGAATACGGCCAAGTACCTGTGCGCCGACGCCGGCTTCGCCGCCGCCGACCGGGCGCTGCAGCTGCACGGCGGGATGGGCTACTCCGAGGAGTACCACGTGTCACGGTACTTCCGGGAAGCCCGTCTGATGAAGATCGCCCCGGTGAGCCAGGAGATGATCCTCAACTTCCTGGGCGAGCACGTGCTCGGCCTTCCGCGTAGCTACTAGAACGGAGCACGACGAGCATGGGGTACTTCGACCTGAGCGGCCGGACGGCCATGGTGACCGGCGCCGGCGCTCCCGCAGGCATCGGAGCAGCAGTCGCCACGGCCCTGGCCGAGGCGGGCGCGGCGGTGCTCGTCACCGACATCGACGGTGACGCAGCCGCGGCGGTGGCCGAGACGATCCGCGCGTCGGGCGGCACGGCAGACAGCCACGTCCTCGACGTCGGTGACCGCGCTGCCGCCGATGCCGCAGCCGCCGCGGCCGCCGAACTCGGCGGAGGAGCACTGCACATCCTGGTCAACAACGCGGGCGTCACGGCACCGGCGATGTTCGGCAAGCTCACCGACGAGACGTTCCGCCTGACCTTCGACGTGCACGTGATGGGCACGTTCCACTGCACTCAGGCTGCGTTGCCGTACATCCCCACCGACGGCACGGGCCGCATCATCAACGTCACGTCGGCGGCGGGCCTCACCGGCACCCTCGGCCAGGTGAACTACTCGGCTGCCAAGGCCGGGCTGATCGGCTTCACCAAGTCGTTGGCCCGTGAGCTGGCCACGAAGAGCATCATGGTCAATGCCCTTGCCCCCCTTGCGGCGACGCCCATGACCGAGACGATCCGCACCAACGAG
>JAQSXQ010000072.1 GCA_029256565.1 Mycobacterium sp. | reverse complement strand
GGTCGGGAAGAAGACGAACTCCGAAGCGGTGAGGTCGAACCGCTTCTCGCCGATGCCGCCCTTGCGCAGCAGCACCGTCTGGCGGCCGTCGAGCATCGCGTGCACGGCCGCACTCCACTCCTTGAGCGCAGGCGTGGCCACTCAGCCGCCGGCCGCTCGGGCCTCGATCCGTGCGCGCACCTCGGGCCTGCGCAGCGGAGGAATCGTCTTGGGTGGCTGCCGCCGCGCAGGGAGTTCGGCCAGCAGCCGCATCGTGGTCGCGGTGACCTCGGCGACGGCGGTCTCGAATGCGGTCTCGTTGGCCGCCGTCGGACGCGTGATGCCGCTGACCTTTCGGACGTACTGCCTGGCGGCGGCCTCGACCTCTTCGTCAGTGGCCGCGGGCTCGAGCCCGCGCAACTCGGTGATGTTCCGGCACATGGTCCAACCATAGGTCGATACGGTGGCCCCGTGCCCGACACCGACGACTCTCACGACAGCACGGACTCCTACGTCCTTCTGATCGAGACCACCGACCGCATCCGGACGCTGACCCTCAACCGGCCGCGCGCGCGCAACGCGCTGTCGGCGGAACTGCGCACCCGGTTCTTCGAGGCACTGGGCGACGCCGAGCGCGACGACGACGTCGACGTCGTCATCGTCACCGGTGCCGACCCGGTGTTCTGCGCCGGGCTCGATCTCAAGGAACTCGGCGACACCACCGAGCTGCCGGACATCTCGCCCAAGTGGCCCGCCATGACGAAACCGGTGATCGGCGCCATCAACGGTGCTGCCGTGACCGGTGGGCTCGAGCTGGCGCTCTACTGCGACATCCTGATCGCCTCCGATCAAGCTCGGTTCGCCGACACCCATGCCCGGGTCGGGCTGCTGCCGACCTGGGGGTTGAGCGTTCGGCTGCCGCAGAAGGTCGGCATCGGCATGGCGCGGCGGATGAGCCTGACGGGCGACTACCTCTCGGCGAGCGACGCGCTGCGGGCGGGTCTGGTGACCGAGGTGGTGCCGCACGACGAGTTGCTGGCCACGGCGCGCCGGGTGGCCTCGTCGATCACCGGCAACAACCAGAAGGCCGTGCGGGCGCTGCTGGAGTCCTATCACCACATCGACGACCAGCAGACCAGCGCCGGACTCTGGATCGAGGCCACCTCGGCGACCCGCTGGATGCGCGAGACCTCGGGTGACGACGTCGCCGCCAGCCGTGCCGCGGTGTTCGAGCGCGGCCGCGAGCAAGTGCGCTAGGCACGCTGAGAGCTAGGGCGTCTCGCCGAGACTGGGCAGCACCAGCTTCCGGTATCGACGCTTCATGGTCTCGACCACGTCGCGCGGGTCGGCGGACCACACGTCGTCGTTGAAGATCTCGACCTCGACGTCGCCGCGGTAGCCGGCGGCGGTCACCATCTCGGTGATCGACGCGAAGTCGATGACGCCGTCGCCCATCATGCCGCGCGACATCAGCGGGTCGGCAGCCATCGGCACCAGCCAGTCGCATATCTGGTAGCTGCTGATCCGGCCCTTGGTTCCCGCCTCGGCGACCCGAGCCCGAAGGTCCGGGTCCCACCAGACGTGGAAGGTGTCGACGACCACGCCCACGACGTGCGCGGGGTGCGGCGCCGCCAGTGCAAGGGCTTGGCCGAGTGTCGAGATGACGGCACGGTCGGCGCAGTACATCGGGTGCAGGGGTTCCAGCGCCAGGCGCACGCCGCGGTCGGCGGCGTACGGCACCAACGCGGCCAGCCGGTCGGCCAATCGCGCCCGCGCGCCGGGCAGGTCGCGGTCGGGTATGCCGCCTGCGACGACGACCAGTTCGGGGGCGCCGAGCGTCGCGGCCTCGTCGATCGCCCGCCGGTTGTCGTCGACTGCTCCCTCGTCGAAGCCGGTGAGGAATCCGCCTCGGCACAGGCTGGAGGCACGGATGCCGTTGTCTCGCAGTATCTTCGTTGCTTCGTCGACACCTGCTTCGGCCACGCGGTCGCGCCACAGCCCGACGGCGGGCAGCCCCGCCGCCGCGGCGCCCTCGACGGCCTCGCGCAGAGTCCAGGCGTTGGTGGTCTTGGTGTTCAGCGACAGCCGGCCGAACGAGTCGCTCACTGCTCGATCCCGTTCACGCCGAGGAACAGTCGCATGCGGTGGGCGGCGAGGTCGGGGTCGGCGAGTAGCCCGGCGCGGTCGGCCAGCACGAACAGCCGGGACAGGTGGGGCACCGATCTGCCGCCGGCCAGTCCCCCGACCATCGCGAAACCTGGTTGGCGACCGTTGAGCCAGGCCAGGAACGCGATGCCGGTCTTGTAGTAGTAGGTGGGAGCCTCGAACACGTGCCGCCCCAACTCCTGGGTCGAGTCCAGGATCGCGCGGGCGCGCCCGGCGTCGCCGGCATCGAGCTCCTGCAGCGCCGTGGACGCGGCCGGATAGATGGCGGCGAAGATGCCCAGCAGCGCGTCGGAATGCCCTCGGTCGTCGCCGACGATGAGTTCCGGATAGTTGAAGTCGTCGCCGGTATAGAGCCGGACGCCGGCGGGAAGTGCGCGGCGCAGCGCGATTTCGTGGTCGGCGTCGAGCAGGGACACCTTGACACCGTCGACCTTCTCGGCGTGTTCTTCGATCAGGCGCAGGAAGGTCGCAGTCGCCGAGTCCACGTCGGTGCTGCCCCAGTAGCCGCGCAGCGCGGGATCGAACATCTCCCCCAGCCAGTGCAGGACGACGGGCCGGTCCACGTGGGCCAGCAGCGTCCGGTACACGGTCAGGTAGTCCTCTGGCGACTGTGCGACCGCGGCCAGTGCCCGGGACGCCATCACGACGACGCGGGCGCCTGCGCCTGCGACGACGTCGATCTGCTCGCGGTAGGCATCGCCGATCATCCGCAGCCCCGCCACCCCGGACGGAACGTCGGCGAGACGCAGTTGGTCGGTACCTGCGCCGCAGGCCAACCGTCCACCCGACTTGGCGGCTTCCTCGCCGCTGCGTCGGATCAACTCGGCGGTGGCGTCCCAGTCCATGCCCATGCCGCGCTGGGCGGTGTCCATGGCGTCGGCGACGCCCAGCCCGTACGACCACAGCTCGTGGCGGTAGGCCAGCGTGGCGTCCCAGTCGAGGTCGGCGGGCGCGCCGGGTGCGTTGTCGGCCGTAGTGCGGGGCACGACGTGCGCTGCAGCGTAGGCGATTCGGGACCGGATCGGCCCGTCGGGTTTGCGCCACGGGCCCGGTGCGCCGAGGCGGTGTGCGCGCAGTTCGCCGTCGAGGGGAAGGGTGACGACGAGGTCGGTCGGCGCGTCGGTGAGCGTCACAGCGCGATCTCCGGCACCTCGACGCGGATGCCCCGGGCGGAGCTGGTCAGGCCGAGTTCGGCGAGTTGCACGCCGCGCGCTGCCGACAGCAGCCCGAAGCGATGCGGCCTGCCGGCGACGACGTCGCGCAGGTACTCCTCCCACTGCAGCTTGAACCCGTTGTCCAGGTCACCGTTGGCGGGCACCTCGAGCCACTGGTCGCGGAACTTCTCGGTGACGGGCAGGTCGGGGTTCCACACCGGTTTCGGGGTGTGCGCCCGCTGCTGTGCGACGCAGCGCCGCAGCCCGGCGACCGCGGACCCGTGGGTGCCGTCGATCTGGAACTCGACGAGTTCGTCGCGGTAGACGCGTACCGCCCACGACGAGTTGATCTGGGCGATGATGCCGCCCTCGATCTCGAAGATGCCGTAGGCGGCGTCGTCGGCGGTGGCGGGATAGGCCGTCCCGGACTCGTCCCAGCGTGTGGGGATGTGGGTGACGGCCTTCGCGGTGACGGCCCGAACGGTGCCGAGCAGGCCCTCCATGACGTAGTTCCAGTGGCAGAACATGTCGACGGTGATGCCGCCGCCGTCCTCGGCGCGGTAGTTCCAGCTGGGGCGTTGCGCGGCCTGGCCGTCGCCTTCGAAGACCCAGTAGCCGAACTCGCCGCGCATCGAGAGGATCCGGCCGAAGAAGCCCTCGTCGACCAGGCGGCGCAGCTTGACCAGACCGGGCAGGTAGAGCTTGTCGTGCACGACGCCGGCGACCACGCCTGCGTTCTCCGCCATCCGTGCGAGTTCGATTGCCTCGGTGAGCGTCTCGGCAGTGGGCTTCTCGGTGTACACGTGCTTGCCCGCCTTGATGGCGGCGGTCAGCGCCTCGACGCGGCGGGAGGTGACCTGGGCGTCGAAGTACACGTCGATCGACGGGTCGGCGATCACCGACGCGGCGTCGGTGGTCCAGTGTTCGATGCCGTGCTCGGCAGCCATGTCGGCGAGCCGATCGGCGTTGCGGCCGACGAGGATCGGTTCGACGTCCAGGCGCGTGCCGTCGTCGAGGGTCAGGCCGGAGTCGCGCAGCGGCAGGATCGAGCGGACGAGATGCTGGCGGTACCCCATCCGGCCGGTCACGCCGTTCATCGCGATGCGAAGGGTCCGGCGTTCTGCGTGGGGTGCGGTGGTGGTGGAGGAAGACATGTGAGTGTGCCCCGTCTGATGGGCGCGGGCGTATGCCACGCCGCGCGAATGCGGTCGGTTGCACTTCGGAATGCGCTTTCCACGGTAAGCTGCCGAGGCGCGGCGGTCAAGCGTCGCGTACGGACCCGTGTCGATCCGGTCAGCCGAACCAGGACGTGAAGGACGCAGCAGATGGCGGTGACCCTGCAGGACGTGGCCGCGCGGGCGGGAGTCTCGCAAGCCACCGCGTCGCGCGTGCTCAACGGGTCGGCACGCGTTCCCGGCGAGGGCGTCGCCGACCGGGTCCGCACTGCCGCCCGCGAACTCGGATACGTCCCAAATGCCCAGGCCCAGGCGCTCGCCCGCGCCTCGACGGGCCTGCTGGGGTTGATCGTCCACGACATCGCGGACCCGTACTTCTCCTCGATTGCCCGCGGCGTGCAGTTCGCCGCCAGAACGGCCAACAAACAGGTGCTGCTGGCCAGCACCGACCGCGACTTCGACATCGAGCGCGACGCGGTCAGCACGTTCATCTCGCACCGCGCCGACGCCATCGTGCTGGCGGGTTCCCGTCAGAGCGGCGACCTCGACCGTGACCTGGAAACCGAATTCGGCCGCTACCGGGCCAACGGCGGGCGCGTGGTCGCGATCGGGCAGCCGCTCGCGTTCGGCGGCGCCGTCGAACCCGAGAACCACTACGCCTCAGGTCAATTGGCGGACGCCCTGATCGAGGCCGGGCATCAGCGGTTCGCCGTGATCGGCGGGCCTGGCAACATCCGCACGTCGGTGGACCGTCGCAACGGCTTCGTCGAGACCTTGGCCAGGCGCGGGCTCACCCCACTGGTCGAGGTATCCGGTGACTTCACCCGCGACGGTGGCCATTCCGCGGCCCATCGGCTGGCCGCGGCGTTGCAGGTGACCGCCGATTCCGGGGCTCCGCCGGTGTGCGTGTTCGCCGTCACCGACGTCATGGCCATCGGTGCGATTGCGGCGTGGCGCGACCTCGGCCTGAGCGTGCCGCGCGACGTCTGCATCGCCGGCTTCGACGACATCCCGACACTGCGCGACCACACCCCCAGCCTGTCGACCGTGGCGTTGCCACTGGAGGAGATCGGTACGCGCGCCGTCGAATTGGCGTTGCGAACCGACGGCGACGCCGACGATCTGCGCGAGCGGATCCCCGGCCGCGTGATCCTGCGCGACAGCACACGCCTCTGATCAGCGCGAACACGCCGGGCTCGGCGGAGGCGTTGACAGTGTGGGCTGCATCACGTTATCGTCGGCCCTGCTTCGGAAAGCGCATTCCCAACGGGTAGTGACATCGCCCGGGCCCTTCGAACTTAGGACTGTCAATGGCCGTTACCGCTCCGGCCGGGCTGCGCGACACCGCGCAGCCGGTCTCGCAGCCGGCATCACGACGACCGCGCCGCCCATCGTTCTCACCACGCGCCACCCTGTCGAACTTCTGGCGCCCGATGGCGCTGTTGGCCGCGCTGCTCGCAGGCTGGTGGGCCGTGACGGAGGCCGAACTGGTCGCGCCCTACATCCTCCCGTCGCCGGCCGACACCTGGGCCACGGCCCAGGAGAATGCCGCCTACCTGGCCCAGAACACCTGGGTGACCACCTGGGAGACGGTGATCGGCTTCGCGATCGCCGCCGTCTTCGGCGTCCTGATGGCCGTCGTGATGGTGTACTCCTCGAACGTGGAGAAGACGGTCTACCCGTTGATCCTCTTCGCACAGGTGGTGCCCAAGATCGCGATCGCGCCACTGTTCATCGTGTGGCTCGGCTTCGGCCCCTCGCCGAAGATCCTCGTCGCCGTGCTGATGGCGTTCTTCCCGGTCGTCATCTCCTGTCTCGCAGGTTTGCGGACGGTGGATCCCGAGATCCTCGAACTCACCTCGACGATGGGTGCGAGCCGTTTCAAGACCTTCATGAAGATCCGGTTCCCGGCCTCGCTGCCGCAGCTCATGTCCGGTCTGAAGGTCGCTGCCACGCTCGCAGTCACCGGCGCCGTGGTGGGTGAGTTCGTGGGCTCCAACGAAGGACTCGGCTACGTCATCCTCCAGGCGAACGGCAACGTCGACACCGCGATGCTGTTCGCCGCCCTGATCATCATGTCCTTCCTGGGCATCGTGCTCTTCGCCATCATCGAGATCGCCGAGAAGCTGCTCATCCCCTGGCATTCCTCACGACGCGCCGCGTCATCGACCACCCACGCCGTCTGACCCACCCGCCGTCTGACCCACTCAAGGAGACACCCATGACGTTCACCCGACGCCGCGCCGTCGCCATCGCCGCGGCCGCCACCGCCACTGCTCTGACCCTGACCGCCTGTGGCGGAAGCAGTTCGGAGAGCACCGATTCCGCCGACGGATCGGCCGCGCCGGCAACCCTGATGCTCAACTGGTACCCCTACGGCGAGCACGCGCCCTTCTACTACGGCGTGGAGAAGGGAATCTTCGCCAAGCACGGCGTCGACCTGACGATCGACGCCGGCCAGGGCTCCACCAAGACCGTGCAGGCCGTCGGCTCCCAACAGACCGACTTCGGCTGGGCCGACACCCCGGCGGTGCTGAGCAACATCGACAAGGGTGTCGACGTCAAGAGCGCCGGGGTGTACCTGCAGACCACGCCGTCGGCCGTGCAGGTGTTCGCGGACTCCGGGATCAACACGCCGCAGGATCTCGTCGGCCGCACCATCGCCGTCTCCGCCGGTGACGCGCCCACGACCACGTTCCCGATCTTCCTCGACAAGGTCGGCATCGCCGACGATCAGGTCAAGCAGCAGAGCCTCGACGCCGCCGGCAAGATGGCCGCGATGCTCTCGGGCCGCGTCGACGGCCTGATCGGCTTCGCGCACGACCAGGGGCCGACGATCGCGAACAAGAGCGGCCGCGAGGTGCGCTACCTCCG
>JAQSXQ010000071.1 GCA_029256565.1 Mycobacterium sp. | reverse complement strand
CTGCCCGCCCTGGTGACCGAGCTGCGCCAACGCGCCGACTCCCGGCATCCACCGGTGGTCCAGGGCGTGACGCTGGCGTCGCTGCACGCCGCGAAGGGCCTGGAGTGGGATGCGGTGTTCCTGGTAGGCCTGGCCGACGGGACGCTACCCATCTCGCATGCGCTGTCCCACGGCCCCGACAGCGAGGCCGTGGAAGAGGAACGCCGGTTGTTCTACGTCGGAATCACAAGGGCGCGTGTGCATCTCGCGCTGAGCTGGGCGCTGGCCCGTGCACCCGGTGGGCGGCAGGGGCGCAAGCCGTCGCGGTTCCTGAACGGCGTCGCACCGCACACCGGGGCCGACACCGGGGGCGCCAAGCCGCGTCGGCAACGCGGCCCCGCCCCACGGTGCCGGGTCTGCAACGCAGCGCTGTCCACGCCGGCGTCGATCATGCTGCGACGGTGTGAGAACTGCCCGTCGGACATCAACGAGGACCTGCTGGCCGAGCTGAAGGACTGGCGCTCGCGCACCGCCAAGGAGATGAGCGTGCCCGCCTACGTGGTGTTCACCGACAACACGCTGATCGCGATCGCCGAGACCCTGCCGACCGACGACGCTGCGCTCGTCGCGATTCCGGGCATCGGGGCACGCAAGCTCGAGCAGTTCGGACCCGACGTCCTGGAGTTGGTCCGCAGCCGTTCGTGAAACTGCCACGAATCGCAAAGATCACGCCAAAAGCGCTGGTCAGAAAATCGCTTGTGGCTTTTTCGTGTTAGCGTCTAGCCTCATAGACGCCTTCACGGGCGCCCCAATGACAGGCATGGAGAGGAGGTCCGGCGACATGATCAGCATTCCATTTACCGGCGTAGTCGCTTCTGGCGGCCTCCTCGGCGTCGCATGGGCCGACCGTACCCACCCGGCCCACCATGCCATTCCGAATGCCGCCGTCGCGGCCTACGCCGCTGCCGCGCCCGCAATCATGCGCAAGCGCCGCACCGCCGCTGCGACCCTCGCGTCCGTGAATCGGGGCACCTGCTAGGACAGCCCACGACACGCCTCATGGCCACGGACCCGACATCGGATCCGTGGCCATTTTCATCGGGAGAGCCCGAGAACCTGGTCGAAGGATCCATCTAAGACAGATGACCGAGCAACACGACCAGGAAGCAGGAGAGACATGTCGGACCGGACATGCCGCGAGAGGCTGACGGTGCCCTGTCACGAGGAATCGCCGGATCTGTGGTTCGCCGAGAGTCCCACGGAGCTGGAGCGCGCGAAGGAGCTGTGCGCGGATTGCCCGATCCGCCGCGAGTGCTTGGACTCAGCGCTGGAACGTCAAGAGCCGTGGGGGGTCTGGGGTGGAGAGATCCTCGACCGCGGAACCATCGTGGCGCGCAAGCGGCCACGTGGTCGCCCCCGCAAGAACCCGCAGCCGAGCCCTGCGGCAGCATGAGGCGAGGCCGCCCGGCGTGATCCGCTGGGCGGCCTCGTCGTGCTGAGGCGAGTGCCGGGTCAGTCGGCGAAGCCCGGGATCAGTTCCGTCGCAAGCGCTTTGGTGGGGATGTGCGCGTCGAGCTGACACGAGATCGCGACGTTGGAGGCGATGACCCGCATCGGGATCGCGAGCTTGGCCGGGATGTCCATCTGACGCGCGGTCTTGATCTGGTCGACCGAGAGGTCCATGTTCCTGGCGGCCATCTTCTGCAGCCACTTGCGGGTGTAGTGGAAGACCTCCACCTCGAGCGGTTCGACGTACTGGCGCAGCATGTCGTCGAGTTCGCGGGTCGACACCTGCTCGCCCTGCTGGATGAAACCCAGCCGCTCCATCGTGGGAAGTAGGTTGTCGTAATCCTTTTCGAGCGAATAGCGCACCACGCGACCGAGTTCGACGGGGATGCCGCCCGGCAGCGGCGCCACGGCACCGAAGTCCAGGACGCCCATCTTGCCCTCGGGCAGCAGCATGAAGTTCCCGGGATGCGCGTCGCCGTGCATCATCTCGAGCCGCCGCGGCGCGTCGTAGGTGAGTTCGAAGAGCCGCGTGCCCATCAGGTCGCGCTGCTCGGCGGTGCCCTCGCGGATGATCTTCGCCATCGGGATGCCTTCCATCCACTCGGCGACGACCACCTTGGGGGCGCTCGCGACGATGGCGGGCACCACGAAGTGCGGGTGGTCGCGGTAGGCCTTGGCGAACGCCCGCTGATTGTCGGCTTCGAGCCGATAGTCGAGTTCCATCTCGGTGCGCTCGATCAGTTCGTCGACCACGCCCTGCACGTCGGCACCGGGGGAGAGCTGCTTGAACACCGAGACCATGCGCTTCATGGTCTTGAGGTCGGCGCGCAGCGCTTCGTCGGCACCGGGGTACTGGATCTTCACGGCGACGACGCGGCCGTCGGCCCACACCGCCTTGTGCACCTGGCCGATGCTGGCCGAGGCGATGGGTGCGTCGTCGAACGACTGGAAGCGTTGACGCCACTTGGTGCCCAGCTGCGCGTTGAGCACGCGGTGCACCTTCTCGGCGGGCAGGGGCGGTGCGTCCTTCTGCAGCTTCGTCAGCGCTTCGCGATACGGCTCACCGAACTGCTCGGGGACGGCGGCCTCCATCACCGACAGCGCCTGGCCCACCTTCATTGCGCCGCCCTTGAGTTCGCCGAGAACGGTGAACAGCTGATTGGCGGCCTTCTCCATCAGCTCGGCGTTGACCTCGTCCCGCGAGGAGCCGGTGAGTCGCTTGCCGAAGCCGAGCGCAGCACGTCCGGCGAACCCGACGGGAAGCGAAGCCAACTTCGCGTTGCGCGCTGCCCGACCACGCTTTATGTCTGCCACCACTCCATCATCCACGACTGCGCCACAACGGTTCCTGTGACGTCCCGAACACCGCGGGAAGTGGCAGCAACCGTCAGCAACCGCACCGTGGATGGCGCGACCAGCGTCGGCTGATCGTCGATCCGGTGTGTACGTCGAACTCCAGCGTGGTGTCCAGGGTGGGCGGTGGTGCGTCGCGCAATCCGGGACCGCCGCAGCCCTGTACGGCCTTGACGACGCGCTCCACCTGATCGAGCGCGAGCGCGGCGGTGGCCAGCACCGTGGCGCGGTCGGCGTTGCCGACGGTGCGGCGCAACTGCGCGGCGACCGCGGGCCACGCGGCGTCACGGTCGCTGCGGTGCAGGTCTGCGCATCGGAGGCAGCTGGTCTGGCCCGGCACCACCAGCGGGCCGACCAGCCCGGTGCCGTCGCGCACCCGGACCTGCAGGTGCGGCACACCGGCGTCGTGCAGGTCGTGCACCACCTGTGGGTCGGTGACGAGGTAGTCCGAGAGCACCACCAGGTCGGTGTTGCGGGGGTTCACGCCCGCGTGACTGAGCCTGCTGATCGCGATCCGGTTGCCCGAGCACCGCAGCGCTCCGGTCAGCAGGTCCGACAGCGGACCGCGGCCGTGCACCCGCACCGACGCCGACCGGGTGCGGGGAACGTCGATGGTCAGCACCTTCGATCGGGTGAGGCACTCGACGAGTTCGGCGGCCGCTCCGGCGTCGTGGGCGCCGCGGTTGAGCACCAGCGAGGTGAAGACGGGCAGCGTCAACCCCGATTGCAGCGCCCGCAGCAGATCGGCGAGCGCGTCAGGCGTCAGCCCGGCGGGCGGGCTGACGAGAACGGCGCGGCGCGGGTCCCAGCCCACCTGCACGGTGTCGTCGGGCCGCATCAGCACCGGCATCGCCGGGTCGAGCGTGTAGCGGGTCACGCGCCGACTCAATCACGGTCGGCGGATGTGGCGCTCTAGTTATCCACAGGGGGACGGCCGGGCTCGTCGTCGCCGCCGTTGGCGTCCCTCTCGAGGTCGGCGATCGCCTGGTCCATGCCGTCGGTGTCGCCGCCGATCATCCGGTCGATGAAGCCGGCGGGCTCGTCGAGGTCGCCGGCCGAGGGCAGCAGGTCGGGGTGCTGCCAGACGCCGTCGCGGGCGTCGGCGCCGATCGCGTCGGTGAGCTTCTCCCACAGGGCGGCTGCCTCGCGCAGCTTGCGCGGGCGCAGTTCCAGGCCGACCAGCGTGGCGAACGTCTGTTCGGCGGGCCCGCCGGTGGCGCGGCGCCGCCGCAGCGTCTCGCTCAGCGCCGACGTTCCTGGGATGCGGTCGCCGAGGGCCGCGGTGACCACGGTCTGTACCCAGCCCTCGATCAGGGCCAGCAGCGTCTCGAGCCGCTCCAGGGCGGCGGTCTGCTCGGGGGTGGCCTTGGGTTCGAACATCCCTTGGCTGAGCAGTTCTTCCATCTTCGAGGGGTCGGTCAGCGCCGACGGGTCGATGCCGCGGGCGAGTTCCTCGATGCCGCTGGAGTCGACCTTCATGCCCCTGGCGAACGCCTCGACGGCGCTCATGAGCTGGCTCGAGAGCCACGGCACGTGCGAGAAGAGGCGGTGGTGGGCGGCCTCGCGTGCGGCGAGGAACGTCATGATCTCGCTGCGGGGCTGCTCGAGTCCCTCGGCGAGGGCTTCGATGGCGTCGGGCATCAGCGCGGCGACGCCCTTGGGTCCCAGGGGCAGTCCGATGTCGGTGGAGGTCAGCACCTCCTTGGACAGCGTGCCCAGCGCCTGGCCCAGCTGCGAGCCGAAGGCCATGCCGCCCATCTGCTGCATCATCGCCATCAGTGGGCCTGCCATCGCGCGGGCTTCCTCGGGGAGTGCCGACGTCCACACCGAAGACATCTGCTCGGCCACCGGGTCGCACAACCGCTTCCAGGTGTCGAGGGTGTTGTCGATCCAGTCGCTCGGCGTCCACGCGGCCGTCTTGGTCGTGCCGGCGGGCAGCGGCGTCACGCCGTCGAGCCACGTCTCGGCGAGCCGCACGGCGTCGGCGATGGCCGACGTGGTCTGTTCGGGGATGGGCTTGACGAAGCCGATCGAGCTGGACGCCAGCTGGCGCGCCAGGTCGTAGTTCACCGGCCCGGTCTGCTTGCCGCTGCCCATGTTGCCTGCGCCACTGAACATCTCGCCGAGTTTGGAGAAGATCTGGCCGAGGTCGCCCATGTCGAATCCACCGCCGCCGAAGCCGAACGGGTCGGACCCGGGCGCGCCGGAATTGGGGTCCTTCTTGGACTTGTCGCGGTCGGGGTCGTCTCCGGAGGAGAAGCCGAAGGGCAGGTCGGACATGCTTCAACGGTACTCACTGCAGGCGTTCACCGTGGGTCGGCGGGTCACGCTGAGAGCTAATTCGACCTAGAGCCCTACTGTGGGCGGCGTGAACAGGCGGATTCTGACCCTGCTGGTGGCGTTGGTACCCATCGTGGCGTTCGGCCTACTGCTCTCGGCGGTCACGGTGCCGTTCGTGGCGCTCGGTCCGGGACCGACGTTCGACACCCTCGGCGAGGTGGAGGGCAAGGAGGTCGTCGACATCGAGGGCGCCGAGGTGCATCCGACGACGGGTCACCTCAACATGACCACCGTCGCGCAGAGTGACGGCATCACGCTCGGCCAGGCCCTCGCGTTGTGGATCTCCGGGCGCGACCAACTGGTCCCGAGGGCCCTGGTCTACCCGCCCGACAAGTCCAAGGACGAGGTCGACGAGTCCAATACCCAGGATTTCAAGCGGTCCGAGGACAGTGCCGAGTACGCCGCGCTGTCATTCCTGAAGTACCCGAAGTCGGTGACGGTCGAGTCGGTGACCGAACCCGGCCCGTCGGCGGGCAAGCTCGAGGACGGCGACGCCATCGACATGGTGAACGACAAGCCGGTGGCCGGCCTCGAGGAGTTCACCGCGATGCTCAAGACCACGAAGCCGGGCGATCAGCTCGTCGTCGACTACCGCCGCAAGGGCGGTGACCTGGGCACCACGACCATCACGCTCGGCGACAACCCCGACCGCGACTACGGATTCCTCGGCGTCGGGGTGCTCGAGGCGCCGTGGGCCGACTTCACGATCGACTTCAACCTGGCCAACGTCGGCGGACCGTCGGCCGGACTGATGTTCAGCCTCGCCGTCGTGGACAAGCTGACCACCGGTGACATCAACGGCGGAAAGTTCGTCGCGGGCACCGGCACGATCGACGACGCGGGCAAGGTCGGGCCCATCGGAGGCATCACCCACAAGATGGTCGCGGCGCGCGAGGCGGGTGCGACGGTGTTCCTGGTACCCGCGGAGAACTGCGTGGAGGCGAACACCGGGGACACCGACGGCCTGACCCTGCTCAAGGTGGACACGCTCGCCACGGCGGTGGAGTCGCTGAAGACCTATTCCGCCGGTGGCGAAGCTCCCGGTTGCTGAGAGATCTCTTGGGGCCTGGTGCGTAGAGTTGGGGCACGTCGACTCGTCGACGTCACCGAAGAACGAGCACTCAGACTGGAGTTGACGAGTGGCAATGCGGCCTGCGGCACGGATGCCGAAGCTGACTCGACGTAGCCGAATCCTGGTCGGCATCGCGCTGGCCTTCGTGCTGCTGTTGCTGATTGGGCCCCGGTTCATCGACGCGTACGTCGACTGGCTCTGGTTCGGAGAACTCGGCTACCGGTCGGTGTTCACCACGGTGCTGACCACCCGGCTCGTCGTGTTCCTCGTCGCGGCCCTGGTGGTGGGTGCGGTCGTCTTCGGCGCTCTGACGCTGGCCTATCGCACGCGGCCGGTCTTCGTGCCCTCGGTGGGACCCAATGACCCGGTGGCGCGCTACCGCACCGCCGTGATGTCGCGGATGAAGCTGTTCACGATCGGCGTGCCCGCGTTCATCGGCTTGCTTGCAGGCATCGTGGCGCAGACCTACTGGGTGCGGATCCAGATGTTCCTGCACGGCGGCGAGTTCGGCGTGACCGATCCGCAGTTCGGTCTGGACCTCGGCTTCTACGCCTTCGACCTGCCGTTCTACCGGCTGATCCTGAGCTACCTCTTCGTGGCGACGTTCCTGGCGTTCGTGGCGAACCTGCTGGGCCACTACCTGTTCGGCGGCATCCGGCTGGCCGGTCGTACGGGGGCATTGAGCCGCGCGGCACGCATCCAGCTGATCTCGCTGGGCGGCACGCTGATCCTGCTGAAGGCGTTCGCCTACTGGCTCGACCGTTACGAGCTGCTGAGCCACACCCGCGGCGGCAAGCCGTTCACCGGCGCCGGCTACACCGACATCAACGCGGTGCTGCCCGCCAAGCTCATCCTGCTGGCCATCGCCGTCATCTGTGCGGTCGCCGTCTTCTCCGCGATCTTCCTGCGCGACCTGCGCATCCCGGCCATCGGCGTGGTGCTGCTGCTGCTGTCGTCGCTCATCATCGGCGCGGGCTGGCCGATGATCGTCGAGCAGTTCAGCGTCAAGCCGAACGCCGCGGCGAAGGAGTCGGAGTACATCGGCCGCAGCATCACTGCGACCAGGCAGGCCTACGGGCTGACCGACGAGACGGTGACCTACCGCGACTACAGCGGCAACTCCCAGGCCACCGCGCAGCAGGT
>JAQSXQ010000070.1 GCA_029256565.1 Mycobacterium sp. | reverse complement strand
CGCCGAATGCCTGCTCGACCGCAACGCGCTGATCATGGGCTATTCCGGGGTGTACTCCAGCTTCCTCAAGCACGCCATTCGCCAGTCCGAGCGCTACGGTGTGCCTGCCCATCAGCTCCTGCACCGCGCCGGGCAGCGCAAGCTCATCGGCGGCCAGGAGGACCAGCTCATCGACATCGCACTGGAAATCAGGCGCGAACTGGCGACACCCACCGCATAGGGAGGAGGAGTCGCCGCCGACTCGGTACCTCGCTGAGCTACATCAGTGACAGTGTGAAGGGATAGAAGTACGTGCCGCCCGGAGTTCCGTCGCACCCGGTCGCGAACGACGACTCCATGGTGCCCCGCAGTGTGGTCGCATCCCACGAATAGACGTCACGCGTGGGTATGACCGGACCGTAATAGACGTTGCCGCAGCGTAACCCGTCTGGGACGTCGACGGTGAGTGTGTAGCGGCCATCGACCAACGGTGCCTCGCCCACGTAGGGAAACGCCTTCGCGACCGGCATCGGAATCGCTGCGACGCTGCGGCACTCGGGATTGGTCCCACAGCGTGAGATCGCCCAGATCCATGTGTGGAAGTCGTACCGCCCCGTGATCCTCATTTCGTAGTTGCCGGAGTTCATGACGGCGCCCGCGGTTGGAGCGAGCAGCGTCGCAGCCGTCGCGAGCACGACGGACAGAGCACCGCACAGTCTGGTTCCATTCGGTCTGAAGAGGCCCACGATGGCTGAAATTACGCCGGGTCGGAACGGTGGAAGGTGGTTGTCTCAGTGAGCGGCACGCCCTTGGCCGGCGTCGTTCACTAATTCGCCCCTTCACTGGTCATGGGTGTGCCGCAGGAATCTCGGCGAGTCCAGCGCCTACTGCGGTGGCCTGCCGCCCAGTGTGCGGGTGATTTCCTCCGCGTATCCGACGAGCAGGTCGACCCATTCCTCGCACTGTCGCCGAGGCATGCGGAGCGTGGGGCCACTGATGGTGAGTGCGCCGAGGATGTCCCCGGCGGAGTCGAACACGGGCGCGGAGAGTCCGGATGCCGATTCGTCGCGCTCTCCCGCGGTGATCGCGTAGCCGTCCGACCTGGCGTGCGCGATCAGACTGCGTAGCTCCGCGGCGCTGGTGACCGTTCGATCTGCGAGCTGCTCGAGGGGCGCGCTCAAGACCTGGTCGGCCAGGTCGGCATTCCAGGCCAGGAGCACGCGTGACGCGGAACCGACGTGCAGTGGTATCACCTTGCCCACGTGCATTTCTCGGCGCAGGGCGTGCCGGGTCTCGGCTACGGCGATGCAGACGCGGAAGTTCTGCTCGACGGTGAAGAAGCACGCCGTCTCGGTGGTCTTGTCGCGGATCTCCTTGAGCACCGGGTTCACGACGGCCAAGACGTCGACGTCCTTGCGGGCGGTGGCCGCCCAATAGGACATGCGGATCCCGATGCGAATGTGATCCCCGACGCGGTCGAGCATGCCCTGGGACACCATGTTGCTGACCAGGCGCTGGACGGTCGACGTGGGGAGACCCGTCGCCTGTTGGATCTCGCCCAGTGTCATGGCCGGCCGTACCAGCGTGAATGCGTTCAGGATCTCGGTGATCTTGTTCAAGACCAACAGCGTTTGTTGCTTGCCCGAGGAATCCGCCTCGCCGTTTCCCATGTCGACGAACCTACCGTCGCCGCCGCGCGATGGGGACTCTCATTGCCACGCCTCGGGATTGACGCAGTGCGGCGGCAGTCGTCCCGATCCGAGCGCGATCGCGTTGGCAGCACATAGCTCGGCCATGCGGTTCCTGACCTGTACCGTCGCGCTCCCGAGGTGGGGGAGCAGGACGACGTTGGGTAGCTCGGCCAGTCCGGGCGCCAGTCGCGGTTCGTCCTCGTAGACGTCGAGACCGGCGGCCGCGATGCTCCGTTCGCGCAGCGCCGTCACCAGGGCGGCTTCGTCGATCACCGGCCCGCGCGCCGTGTTGATCACCATGGCGGTCGGCTTCATCGACGCCAGGACGGTGCCGTCGACGAGGTGGCGAGTGGTGTCGGCCAGCGGGACGTGCACGGAGAGGAAGTCGCTGGTTTCGACGAGTTCGGGCCAGCTGACTTGCCGCGCGGGGAAGGGCAAGGCGGCGATCTCTTCGTCGGTGACCATGCGGCCCGCCGGTGGGTGCGAGCAGAACGTGACGGTCATCCCGAAGGCGGCTGCCCGCTTCGCGGTGGCGCGTGCGATGCGGCCGAACCCGGCCAGCCCCAGCGTCGCTCCTGAAACATCCTGTCCCAGCAGTAGTTCTGGCCTCCATCCGGTCCACTTGCCGGATCGGACGAACCGATCGGCTTCGACGGCTCGGCGTGCGGTGGCCAGGATGAGCAGCATCGCCAGATCGGCGGTGGCATCGGTCAGGACACCAGGGGTGTTGCCGATCGCGATGCCGTTGCCGGTGGCCGCGGTGACGTCGATGTTGTCGTAGCCGACTGCGTAGTTCGAGATTCCGGCGATCTCGGCCTCGGCCAGCAGCGCGGCATCGAAGCGGTCACCCAGCTGGGCCACGACGACGTCGAACTCGCCGGAAGTGCACAGTGAGTGGAGTTCTGCCGCGGACGGCGCATCGTCGGGAACGTGAACTCGTCCAGCGGTGCGCAGCGCTGCCATACCGACCTCGGGGATCGGGTAGGTCACCAGGAAAGCGGGGTCACGAGCCATCGCATTGGCCTACCTTCTCGGGGTCTCCGATGACCCACGGGAACGCCGTCGCCGACGAGCGTGCGCCTTGCGCGGTCTTCGAGCGGTTGGACTCGCCGATCTCTCCGAGGATGTGCTCGGAGAGTTCCACCACCGCTGCCAGCGTCTTCGGGGTGATCCAGTCGGGCCGCAGCGCGAAGAGCAGATCCTCGGTCGCCGTGTTGCCGCTGGCGCCGGGTGCGAAGGGGCACCCACCGAGTCCGCCGAGCGATCCGTCGACCATGGTGGCTCCCGCGTCGATCGCTGCGAGTGTGTTCGCAACGCCCAGACCCCAGGTGTCGTGACCGTGGAAGACGAGGCGCTGCTGGGGTTGTGCCTCTCGCAGCGCCGTCACCAGGTCGGCGACCTGGGTGGGGATCGCCTGGCCGATGGTGTCGCAGACGACGATGTGCTCGGCGCCGTTGGTTCGCGGGTCGGCGGCGATCGAGAGGACTCGTTGCGGGTCGATGATCCCTTCGAAGGGGCACGTGAAGGCGGTGGCGATGCAGAGCTGGATGGAGCCCCCAACGTCGTGGGCGGTGCGGATGGCATCGGGCATCGCGGCGATGCTGGTCTCGGTGTCGCGCCCGATGTTGGCGTTGTTGTGCGAGTTCGACGCCGACAGGCAGTACTGGAATCGTCGGGCGCCCGCGGCGGCCGCCTTCTCGACGTGCCGGGGGGTCGCCACCCAGACCCAGCACTTGTCGAGTTCGTCGGGCGTCAGCGCCGCGACGACGTCGAGGGTGTCGGCGAGCGATGGAACGAGATCGCCGCGGGCCATCGAACCGATCTCCAGGCTCGGCATTCCGAGCGCCAGCAGTTCGCGGATGACGTCGACCTTGAGCCGCGTGGGCATCATCTTGGAGGTCAGCTGCAGGCCGTCACGCAGCGTGACGTCGCGCACCTCGGCTTCGGGTGTGTAAGCGCGGGGCTCGGTCGTGGTCACGTGAGCGCTCCGATCTGGTCGTCGGTGAGGTGCAGCAGTTCCGTGAGCACTTCGTGGGTGTGTTCGCCGAGGTCCGGTCCCACACTGCGGATGGGAAGCGACCGACCGCCGATGACGGGAACGATGCCGGTGAAGCCGACGGTCGTCGGTTCGGTGCCGCCGGTATCCACGTCGAAGTGCTGAATCATGTTCCGCGCCTCGTACTGCGCGTCGTCACAGATGTCGGCAGCGGTGTAGATCGGCCCGGAGGGCACGCCGGCTTCGTCGAGGATCTTCAGCGCCTCGTCACGGCTCAGTTGGCTGGACCACTGCCCGATGGCGGCGTCGAGTTCGTCGCGGCGCAGCCACCGCCCGGCGTTGGTCTGCAGCTCGGGGTCCATGGCGAGGTCGGGCCGTCCGATCGTGGCCATGTAGCGCTGGTAGATGGCGTCGCCATTGCCTGCGACGATGATGCTGTTGCCGTCGTTGCACGGGTACGCGTTGCTGGGGGCTATGCCCTCCATCCGACCGCCGACGCGTTCGCGCTTGACGCCGTAGGCGAGGTAGTCGGGGATCAGTGATTCCATCACCGCCAGAATCGATTCGTTGAGCGCGACGTCGATGATGCGGTGCTCCAGCGGCACGGTCGTTCGTTCGCGCTGGAAGAGCGCCATCACCGTGCCGAACGCGGCATGGATGCCGGCGATCGAATCACCGATGGACACCCCGGTGCGCACCGGTGGGCGGTCGGGATCACCGACGAGTTCCCGCAGACCGCCGAATGCCTCTGCCACGGCCGCGAATCCAGGGCGTTGCGACATCGGCCCGGTCTGACCGAACGCAGAGATGCGAGTGATCACGAGGTTCGGGTTGGCCTCGTCGAGTACGGCCGGGCTCAGTCCCCACTTCTCGAGGGTGCCTGGCCGGAAGTTCTCCAACAGGACATCGCAATGTCGAACCAGTTCCAGAACGATGTCCCGGCCGCGTTCGGTCTTGAGGTCGAGCACGATGGACTTCTTGTTGCGATTGATCGTGCGGTAGAGCATCGAGGTGTCCCCAGAGTACAAGCGCCAGTTGCGCAGTTCGTCGCCCGTGACGGGTCGCTCTACCTTGATGACCTCGGCTCCGAAGTCGGCCAGCATGCGGCCGGCGGTGGGAGCGGCGATGTAGTTGCCGAGTTCGAGTACGCGAACGCCGTCGAGGGGTCGAATGTCGTTATCGGGCATGACGTTTCCTTGTCCTGGTATCGCGTGTCAGAAGAGCAGGCTGGCGGGGAGGATGAGCAGGATCGCGACGACCGAGGCCACGGAGACGCCTACGGTGACGGTCTTCAGCGCGCCGCGGGTCGACTGTCCAAGCAGCGACTGCAGCAGCCAGAAGGTGTTGCTGGTGACGTGGACTGCGAACAGCGAGCCGGCCCCCGCGGCGAGCGCAACGAGAACGGGGTCGAGGCCGAGGAGCGGGACGACCGGGGCCAGGATGCCCGCGGAGGTGATGGCGGAGATGGTGACGGATCCGACGGCGATGTGCAGTGCGGCGGCGATGACCCAGACCACCAGCAGGGGGGCTGCCGTGTTGGCGGTGAAGTACTCGCCGAGGATGTCGCCCAGCCCGGCGGCCTTGATCGTGGCGGCCAGTGAGCCACCCACACCGGTCAGGATGAGAATCTGCCCGCTCTCCTTGAACCCGGTGGCGAAGGCCTTCTGGATCGGTTCGGCGCCAATGGCGTAACGCCCCACGAAGCTGGTGCCGACGAGGCCGATGAGCAGGGCGATCACCGGCGAGGACAGGAAGGCGATGACGGGATTGCTGATGTCGGCGGTGTCGAGGATCGCTCCGGTCGCAATGAGCAGGAGGGCCACCAGCATCGGGGCGAACAGTACGAGCAGCGAGGTGTGTGCGCGGGTCGGAGCCGGGGTCTTCACCGCGACGTTGCCGCTGCCTGCGGCCGAGGCGGTCGTGCCATCGGCGTCGTCGGCGTCGTCGGCAGGACTTCCCGTTGGAGCATCGACATCGGGTTCGTCGCCGAGGAACGGTGATTCGTCGCGGTCGGCGTCCCACCAGCCGTGATTGAACAGGAACGACATGATGAAGACCGAGATCATCACGGTCGGAACGATGAGGCAGAAACCGAACAGCAGCATCTTGCCAAGCGGAACTTCGAGCAGACCGGCCAGCGCCAGAGAAGCGACGCCGGGCACCATCATCACGATGCCGCACTCCAGCGAGATGGCCATCGCCGTCGCGATCCGCGGAAGGCCGTTCTTGCCGACCCGCTTGGCCAGATTGCGTGCCAGTGGGGCGCTCATCACGAGCAACACGTCGAGGAAGATCGACTGCAGCGCGGTCGCGATGGTCAATGACAAGGCATACGGCATGCGTTTCGGGCCGAAGAGGCGCAACAGCAGTTCCACCAGTCGTTGGAACGCCCCGGTCTGCTGCAGGATGGCGCCCATCAGCACACCGAACGCGATGAGCAGGCCGACGTCGGCCATGATCTCGCCGAACCCTCCGGTGATGGCCTTGATGGTCTCCTCGACACCGAGGCCGACGGCAAGGCCGAGGTAGGCGGACCCGACGACCAGCGAGACGACGGGGTTGAACTTGAACCTGACGATCATCACCACCACGGCGAGGATCGCGACCGCGGTATTGACGACGACTGCGGTATCGGACATGGGTGCACTCCTTCCACGACATCCTTCGATGAATGACTTCAGCGGCAGCCCGTGGGTCACATCACAGACGCGAGGCGGTGTGAGCTACGGCTCACCCATATTATGAGCACGCACTCACGATATAAGCAAGAACACGGACGGCATCGCACACCATGGCGAGGGGCACCCGGATCGCGGAAGCGGCGCTACGGGCCGGTCAGCGCGACGATGGCGACGATGACCGGCACCGACAGCACCGTGCTCAGGAGGCTGGCGTCACGGGCCAAGCCCTCGCCGCGACCATAGACCGCGGCATACGTGTTGATGTTCTGTGCCGCCGGCAGTGCTGCCAGCACGGTGACCAGCATGATCTGGTGGGCGTCGGCGTGGAAACACCATCGGGCCAGGGCATAGGCGATCAACGGCATGAGCGCGTTCTTGAAGAGCACGGCAAGGGCGAGTTCGACGCGCTTGGGTCGTGGCGGTCGGTCCGCACGGGCGCTCAGCGACATGCCGAACGCGAGCAGCACCGTCGGGATGGTCAGCGCCGACAGGAGTTCCAACGGGTCGTGAAGCGCAGGCGGTAGTTCGATGTTCGTCACGGCCAGCGCGATACCGACTGCACTCGCCGCGATGATCGGCGTGGTGACCAGCGCCTTCAGCCGGTAGCCGACCGAGCGCGGCTCCTCGGACTCGGAGTCCAGGATCGCCAGGCTGAGCGGGACCAACAGGACGTATTGGAGCAGGATGATCGCCGAGACCTCGGTGGTGCTGCCGAACACATAGGTGCTCAGCGGCAGGCCCAGGTTTCCGGCGTTGACGATCGACGACGCCGAGGCCCCGATGGCGGCGTCACCGCGTGGTCGGCCCAGCACTCGGCGTGCGAGAACGAAATACGAACCGAACAGGGCGAAGGCGGTGATCGCCGAGATGAGCAGCGTGGGGGAGAAGACCTCCGCCGGAGCGGTATCGGCGAGAGTGATCAGCATCAGCGCAGGCACACCGATGTGAAATGCGGTGCGATTGAGCACCATCCGGGCGTTCTCTCCCAGCACACCGGTACGGCCGACGACCGCCCCTACCCCGACCACCACGGCGATCAGAGCGAACGCC
>JAQSXQ010000069.1 GCA_029256565.1 Mycobacterium sp. | reverse complement strand
TGGCGGCGCTGCTGGCAGGCACGGGGGTCTGGGCCTTCGTGCTGTTGGGCCGCACGCCGGACTGGCTGCCCGCGCTGCGCTGGGTGCTGCTGACCGGATCGGTCGTGGTCGCTCTCGGGCTCGCGGTCGGTGCGCAGCGCGGCGGCCGCGTGACGGTGGGCCTGGCGGCGCTGGCCTGCGTGCTCGGTCTCGGCGCTCCGGCGGCGTACTCGATCGAGACGGTGGCGCAGAACCACGGCGGCCCGATGGCGACCTCCGGACCCGCGAAGGCAGAGAGCTTCGGACGGGGCGGCCCCTTCGGTCAGTCCGACAACGCCCAGCTGCAAGCCCTGGTCTCCGAGACCGACACCCGTTGGGCTGCAGCGGCAATCGGGTCGATGCAGGTGAGCGACCTCGAACTGAAGACGGGTGAGTCGCTGATGGCGATCGGTGGCTTCACCGGCGGCGACCCATCGCCGACGCTGGCGGAGTTCCAGCAGTACGTGGCCGATGGTCAGGTGCGGTACTTCATCGCCTCCGGTCATGGCGGTCCGCCGGGACAGCGTGGCGGTAGCGCGGGGGAGATCACCTCGTGGGTCGAGCAGACCTTCGCCAAGTCCGACGTCGGCGGCACGACCGTCTACGACCTGGAATCACCGCGATCCTGAGGCTGCCAGTGCCGGGCAGGCGTCACTACCGTCGGTGGTGACGTCTGCCCGCACAGGAGGTCCACCATGTCCGTCACCGACGAGTACCTGAAGAACAACGAGGCCTACGCCGAGTCGTTCTCCGGCCCGCTCCCGTTGCCGCCGAGCAAGCACGTGGCGGTGGTTGCGTGCATGGATGCCAGGCTCGACGTCTACCGCATCCTCGGACTGGCCGACGGCGAGGCGCACGTCATCCGCAACGCGGGTGGGGTGGTGACCGATGACGAGATCCGGTCGCTGGCGATAAGTCAGCGGCTGTTGGGCACGGAGGAGATCATCCTCATCCACCACACCGACTGCGGGATGCTGACGTTCACCGACGACGAGTTCAAGAAGTCGATTCAGGACGAGACGGGGCTCAAGCCGGCGTGGGCGGCCGAGGCGTTCGACGACCTCGAGGACGACGTGCGCCAATCGCTGCGACGCATCGAGGCGAGCCCGTTCGTCACGAAGCACTCGTCGGCCAGGGGGTTCGTGTTCGACGTCGCCACGGGCCGCCTGGCCGAAGTCACCGCCTGAGTCTCAGATGCCCGTGCACAGCGAGACGAACGGGATCGGCGCGCAGACGCCCACCGAGAAGCCGGGCGTCGGGTCGCCGTTCCACGGTGGCGGCGGTGGTGGTGGTGGTGGTGGCAAGGCCGCGGCGACGCAGCTGTTGGTCGGCGGATCGAACACCGTGCCCGCACCGCACTCCGCGGCGTCAGCGGCGGCAGGCGACACCACTGTGATGAATGCGAGCGGCGCCAACGTGGCCGCAATGACGATCGTCAATCGGCGCGCAATGGCTGCCATCGCCGGCTCCCTCTAGGTCCTTCCCCGACCTCTTACTGCGGCCATTCTATGACCGCCCTCGACGGGTGTCACACGCCTTGATCCTCGGAAGGTGGGCCGGGACGTTGACACTCGCGGCGCTCGCATCGTAGATTCCTGGGCATGATTGCAATTCTGGCTATCTCTACCAACTTAAAGAGGAAGTCATGACGGCCGCCGAACTCGACCAGCCCGTCGGCAAGTACGAGTTGAGCCACCTGCGGGTGCTGGAGGCCGAGGCCATCCACATCATCCGCGAGGTCGCCGCCGAATTCGAGAAGCCGGTGCTGCTCTTCTCCGGCGGCAAGGACTCGATCGTCATGCTCCATCTGGCGCTCAAGGCCTTCCGGCCGGGCAGGCTGCCGTTCCCCGTGATGCACGTCGACACCGGGCACAACTTCGACGAGGTCCTCGCCGTCCGCGACGAACTGGTCGCCCAGAGCGGCGTCCGCCTGGTCGTGGCCAAGGTGCAGGACGACATCGACGCGGGCCGAGTCGTCGAGACGATCCCCTCGCGCAACCCGATGCAGACGTTCACGCTGCTGCGCGCCATCCGGGAGAACAAGTTCGACGCCGCGTTCGGCGGCGCCCGACGCGACGAGGAGAAGGCCCGCGCCAAGGAGCGCGTGTTCAGCTTCCGCGACGAGTTCGGCCAGTGGGACCCCAAGGCCCAGCGTCCCGAGCTGTGGAACCTCTACAACGGCCGGCACCACAAGGGCGAGCACATCCGCGCGTTCCCGATCTCGAACTGGACCGAGTTCGACATCTGGTCCTACATCGGCGCCGAGAAGATCAAGCTGCCGTCCATCTACTACGCGCACCAGCGCAAGGTGTTCGAGCGCGACGGCATGCTGCTGGCCGTCCACAAGTACCTGCAGCCGCGCAAGGACGAGCCGATCATCGAGAAGACCGTGCGGTTCCGCACCGTCGGCGACGTCACGTGCACGGGCTGCGTCGAATCCAAGGCATCGACCGTGGCCGAGGTGATCGCCGAGACGGCCATCTCGCGGCTGACCGAACGTGGCGCCACGCGCGCCGACGACCGGATCTCCGAGGCCGGTATGGAAGACCGCAAGCGAGAGGGCTACTTCTGATATGGCAACGCTGCTGAGAATTGCCACCGCGGGATCCGTGGACGACGGCAAGTCGACCCTTATCGGTCGGCTGCTGTACGACTCCAAGGCCGTCATGGAGGACCAGCTCGCCGCCGTCGAACGCACCTCCAAGGAGCGTGGCAACGACTACACCGACCTGGCGCTGGTGACCGACGGCCTGCGGGCCGAGCGGGAGCAGGGCATCACGATCGACGTCGCCTACCGCTACTTCGCCACGGCGAAGCGGAAGTTCATCATCGCCGACACCCCCGGGCACGTGCAGTACACCCGCAACATGGTGACCGGCACCTCGACCGCCCAGTTGGCCATCGTGCTCGTCGACGCCCGCCACGGTCTGCTCGAGCAGTCGCGTAGGCACGCGTTCCTCGCCTCGCTGCTCGGCATCCAGCACATCGTGCTGGCCGTCAACAAGATGGACCTCGTCGACTGGGACCAGGAGCGGTTCGACAAGATCCGCGACGACTTCCACGAGTTCGCCGCGCGCCTCGACATCCACGACGTCACGACGATCCCGCTGTCGGCGCTCAACGGCGACAACGTGGTCACCAAGTCGGACGCGACGCCGTGGTACGACGGACCCGCGCTGCTGAGTCACCTCGAAGACGTCTACATCGCCGGTGACCGCAACCTGATCGACGTCCGGTTCCCGGTGCAGTACGTGATCCGGCCGCAGACCCGCGAGCACGCCGACCATCGCAGCTACGCGGGCACCGTCGCGAGCGGCGTGCTCCGCCCGGGTGACGAGATCGTGGTGCTGCCGGCTGGATTGACCAGCCGCATCACCGAGATCGAGGGCCCCACGGGACCCGTCACCGAGGCCTTCCCGCCGATGGCGGTGTCGATCAGCCTGGCCGACGACATCGACATCTCGCGCGGCGACATGCTCGCCCGCGAGAACAACCAGCCGCACGTCACCCAGGAATTCGACGCGATGGTGTGCTGGATGGCCGACGGGGCCGCGCTCGAACCCGGTCGCGAGTACCTCGTCAAGCACACCAGCCGCACCACCAGGGCCAGGGTGACGGCTCTCGACTACCGCCTCGACGTCAACACGCTGCACCGCGACAAGAGCGCAACGGCGTTGAAGCTCAACGAACTCGGTCGCATCACGCTGCGCACCCAGGCCCCGTTGCTGCTCGACGAGTACTCGCGCAACGCCGCGACGGGATCGTTCATCCTGATCGATCCCGACACCAACGGCACCGTCGCCGCGGGCATGGTCCGCGACACGACGCCGGCGTCTGCGCGCGCGGCGAGTCCGAACGCGATCAAGCACCAGAACCTCGTCACGGCGGAGGACCGGCTGTCGCGTGGGTCGACGGTGTGGTTCACGGGTCTGTCGGGGTCGGGCAAGTCGTCGGTGGCGATGCTCGTCGAGCAGAAGCTGCTCGAAAGTGGCCGTCCCGCCTATGTTCTCGACGGTGACAACCTGCGCCACGGGCTCAACGCCGATCTCGGCTTCTCGATGGCCGACCGCGCCGAGAACCTGCGTCGCCTGGCCCACATCGCGACGCTGCTCGCCGATTCCGGTCAGATCGTGCTGGTGCCCGCCATCAGCCCGCTCGAGGAGCACAGGGAACTCGCACGCCGAGTGCATGCCGATCAGGGCTACGACTTCTTCGAGGTGTTCTGCGACACCCCGCTGGAGGACTGCGAAAGGCGTGATCCCAAGGGGCTGTACGCCAAGGCCCGGCGCGGCGAGATCACGCACTTCACCGGCATCGACAGCCCGTACCAACGGCCGAAGAATCCCGACCTGCGCCTCACGCCGGACCAGGCGGTCGAGGATCTGGCGCAGGCCGTGATCGACATGATCGACGCCAAGCGGTGACCGGCGGGCAGGAGCGTAGCGACCGGGGGATCGGCACAGCCTCCGACCACGAGGTCGCCGCGGCACTGGCGACCCAGGCGGGCGAACTGCTGCTGCGCGTGCGCGTCGAGTTCGCCGACGCCGACGCCAAGGAGCGGAAGTCGGCGGGGGACATGCGCTCGCACGACTTCCTGATGCAGGCACTGGCGGCCGAACGGCCGGGTGACGCCGTGCTGTCCGAGGAAGGTGCCGACGATCCGATCCGCCTGACCAGCGAGCGGGTCTGGATCGTCGACCCGCTCGACGGCACCCGCGAGTTCTCCGAACTCGGCCGCGAGGACTGGGCAGTGCACGTGGCGCTGTGGCAGGCCGGTGAACTCGTCGCAGGGGCGGTCGCACTGCCCGCCCAGGGCGTCACGCTCGCCACGCCGGACGTCGCGCCGCCGCCACCCGCGCCTGCCGCACCGCGGATCGTGGTGTCGCGCACCCGGCCGCCCGAGGTGGCGCTCGCGGTGCGCGAGGCGCTGGGCGGCACGCTCGTCGAGATGGGCTCGGCCGGGGCCAAGGTCGCGTCGGTGGTGCAGGGCATCGCCGACGTGTACGTGCACGCCGGCGGCCAGTACGAGTGGGACTCCGCCGCGCCCGTCGCCGTCGCCCGTGCGGCAGGACTCTTCACGTCCCGCATCGACGGCTCACCGCTGCGCTACAACCAGCCCGACGTGCTGCTGCCCGACCTGATCGTGTGCAGGCCGGAACTGGCCGATGCGGTGCTCGCGGTCACGACGGCCCGCTGAGTACGCTCGCAGAGGTGACCCGTCCCACGCTGCGCGAACTGTCCGCCCTGCCCAGTCGCCCCGCCGTGTTGGCAGAGTCGGCGCTGGTGCTCATCGACTGCCAGAACACCTACACCCGCGGCGTGATGGAACTCGACGGCGTGTCCGCGGCGCTCGACGAGGTCGCGACCCTGCTCGACCGCGCGCGGACGGCAGGCATCCCGGTCATCCACGTCCAGCACGACGGTGGCGCGGGCTCGCCGTACGACCTCGGCGACGACATCGGCGCGATCGTGCCGCTCGTCGCACCCCGCGACGGCGAACCGGTGGTGGTCAAGCAGTACCCCGACTCGTTCGTGCAGACCGACCTCGACGAGCGGCTGAAGGCGGCGGGGGTGTCGAACCTGGTGCTGACGGGGTTCATGACGCACATGTGCGTGAACTCGACGGCACGCGGCGCGTTCAACCTCGGCTACGCCCCTTCCGTGGTTGCCAGCGCCACCGCGACGCGCAGCCTGCCGGGCGTCGACGGCGCCCCGCTGCCTGCCTCGGCGGTCCAGGCAGCGAGCCTGGCGGCGCTGTCCGATCTGTTTGCCATCGTCGTTCCCGACGCGGCGAGTATCACTGACGCGGAATAGATCTCGTTCGTACCCGTGTTGCCATTGAGTGGTGCATCTGCGCCACCACGCAGCACGAACGAGAGAGACAGCAGTGACAGTCGTTATGCAGCAACGCAACTGGACGAAGTCGATCCTGGCGTCCATCGGAGCCGGTGCCGTGTTGGCAGCAGCCGCGATGACGTACGGCGCCGTGGACACCGACGTGTCGACCAGACTCTCCGAGGCGCCGTCGAGCGAATTCGGCGAGACCACCACGAAGGCGGCCACGCCGTCGACTCCGCAGACCCCATCCGCGGCGCCAACGGTTCTCGCGCCACCGGCGCCCACGTCCGAACCCGGCTGAGATAATCCGGGTGCAGGCCGGGTCTGCGCCAGTTAGCATGAGGCGCATGCCATCCCGGACTGACCTGTGACGCATCCGCCGACCCGGGTGACCCGGCTCGGCGAGAAGCAGACTGCCTCGCGCGAGGCGTTGGACGCCCTGTTGGCCAGCACGCCGCTGGCGACGATCGCGCTCGTCCGCGACGGCCATCCCACCGTGTTTCCGACTGGATTCACCCGCGTGGGTGACGAATTGGTGGTGCACGGCTCCACGGGGTCGCCATGGCTGCGCGCGTTGGCGGCGGGCGCGCCCGCCGCGGTGTCGGTGACGACACTCGACGGTGTCGTGGTGGCGCGCAGTGGTTTCGAGTCGTCGTTCCACTACCGCAGCGCGGTGCTGTTCGGTGTCTTCGAGCCGGTTCCCGAGGCCGAGAAGGTCCCGTACCTCGACGCGCTGACCGATGCGTTCATCCCGGGCCGGGTCGCCGAGTTGCGCCCGAGTACCCGCAAGGAGGTCGCCGCGACACTCGCCCTGCGCATGGCGATCACGGCCGACAACTGGTCGCTGAAGGTCAGTGCGGGCTGGCCAGAGGACCCGGACTCCGACGTTGCCGGCGACGCCTGGGCGGGCGTCGTTCCCATGGCCACCGTCTACGGCGCCCCGAGGCCTGCGCCCGACCTCACGGCCGGTATCGAGCTGCCGCAGTCGGTGCGCTCGATGACCGACCGCTCAGTCCAGTAGCGCAGTCCGGCGGTACAGGTCGGTCCGCCTGTCACCGTGAACGTCGTTGTGCTGGTTGAACTTCTTGATCCGTGACTGCGCCAGGTCGACGTCGGCGCTGATGTTGCCCGCGTGCCCGTACTGGGCCATCGCCATCGGGTAGCCGTCGGCGTCGGTGATGACGCTGCCGCCGATCCAGTCGACGTCACGCTCGGTCCCGGTGCGATCGCACACCGCTATCGGCATGCGGTTCATCCCTGCGCCGGCCTGGACCCGCACCACCTCGGTCGGCCGCTCACCGTCCGGCCGGGGGAGCAGTGGCCAGTTGACCGGTGCGCACAGCAGGTCGGCACCCTGCAGCGCGGCCGCCCGCACCCACTCCGGGAACTCGACGTCGTAGCAGACCATCACCCCGACCCGGCCGTGTGCGGTGTCGACGACCAGCGGCAGGTCGTCGGAGAGGTCGAAGACGTTGTTCTCGGTGTCCCACAGGTGCGTCTTGCGGTAGACGCCCAACACCCCGCTGCGGTCGACGACGACGGC